>CAZIPP010000133.1:0-2512 GCA_964541215.1 uncultured Oscillospiraceae bacterium | reverse complement strand
TTAACTTTTCGTCGGCAAAGCGGACAGCCTTTTGATAGTTGTTGCTATGATCAAATGGCTCTGCTTGATCCTCTAATCTATCTTGTTTTTCGACGTGTAACTCAGCCATCAATTTGCCAAGATAAGCGGATGCGTTCTCGGGATCAATATCCAGCGCCTTTTCGCAATATTCGTTGGCGGAGCTCCAGTCGCCATCCTCGAGGAACATAAAGGCACGTTTCAGCAAGGGAGCAGTATTGGCGTTGCTTCCGGCAATGACGGTTTCCTTAACCACAGTTGTTTTTGGAGTGTCTGCCTGCGTAATCTTTTTAATGCCTCGAATCAGATCCTGCATAAAGCCGAGTTTGGACATATCCTGTGCTTGCAAGTGGGAAAATTCTTCTGGCAAATCATATGGATCCATATCCTTGTAAGCAGGGATGAGCATTTTCTTTTGCCCCTGCTTGATGAGTGCAAGATAACGGCTCCATTCATTCTTAACCCAAACTGCATTGAAAAATTCGGGTTTTGTACCAAGTACAACCATTACTTTGGATGAGTTAAGTGCTGCAAATATGTACGGCTCATAAGCACTGCCGAGTTTATCTTCTAAAGTAATTCTCGCAAAGAATACCTTAAATCCTTCCTGTTTCAGCTGATGATAAAGGTCATTTGCAAGTACGGAGTCGGGTGTTCTTCTGCCGCTATTGTCTGTTTCCTTGTAGCAGATAAACACATCAAACGGCTCTTCTTTTTGTGAAATAGCAAGAATACCCTTTTGAATTTCGTTGATTGCCTTGGCTTCTTCCTCGTAAATGCTGCGCTGATAACCGTCTGCATACTGCAAGGCAGACTTATAGTTATCATCATCGAAGATGGAAGTAAACTGTGCTCTATTTACAGTCGGGATGCGTTTATGAGAAGCAGGATCTTCTACATATTCAATTCCGTAACGGCAGAGAACCAAAGACCAATAGGCTTCTGCATCGGTGTTATCCTCGTTAAGAATCTGCTCGTAGATACCCATGGCCTTATCAAATTCGTTATTACGACGAAAATGGTTAGCTCTGTCGTACATGTTTGCACGACGGTCATCATCTAGTTTGGGCAACGTTTGCTGTGTGCCACAGTATTCACAAGTCGCCACCGTTTCGTTATTGTTAATTTCAAGTGCGCCACCGCACATTTTACATTTGAAAAGCGCCATGATTTATATCCCCTCTATAGATTTTAGCAGAAAATCAAATGCTGTTTTAGCCACACCACCAAAAGGCAATAACTTTAAAACTTCTGAAATAACGTCTTTCGACGCAGACGTTAGAAATGATTTTAGTCCGTCCTTTGAGAAATCTTTCAGAAATGATTGAACAGATGAATCTTCTGCTTTTGAAATTTTCTTAACTAATTTTTTTGTGTCATCAGAGAAAACATCGCTAAACTCTTCGCTTTTATAACAAATCTCCACAAAACAATCTAATGGTATTCTTAACAATTTCTTGTTCAAAGAACATTCATCATACCATCCATTAACTTCAATGAAATTGCGAACTTCATTCATTACATTAATATCCTGTATGATCATCTTGACATAGTAGTCATTTGGATCAACTTTAGCATTTCTAACTGATTCTGCAAATGCAGTTTGCCACGTAAAATTCTTGTAAGGATACTTTAATTCTTTTCTTTCTTTGAGTGCACGAATTTTTGTTTGTGTAATGCCAAGTTCTTTAGATAAAGAATAATCATCAAAAGGAAGTTTATTTTTAATTCGGTGTTCAATATATTCTGAAAATAAAAGTGTTTCAAAATCCGATTTTGTCATTGAACCAAAATTCCGAACGAAATAATTTTCCTCAATTTTATCGAAGATTGCAATTTTTTCTTCTGGCGAAAAGCTCATATGTATATCCTCCCTTTAGCAGCTTGCATTTCTTATTTCTGTCGTTAAGCAAAACAATTATTTCATCAGCAAGTGTAACTACTGCTTCTGAATCTTCAGAAATAACCGCTTCGGAAAACTTTGAGAATTTTATAGTAATATCACCTTCAATGGATGTAAGCGCACCATTGCTCATCGGATCAGAATAGCGCACCGCTTCGTAGATTTTTTTACATTCTGCCTTGACAGCTTCGCTTTTTGCACGAAACATCAAACTCTCTGCATCAACGGTCAGAGATCTAACAAAAAAAGTGCTTTCTTTTACTTTTTCATCAATCCCACCTACAATATCAATAGCAGCAGTTGCTTTTACTACGGCAATGATGTTAAAGGCAAGAACGATTGCACAAAGAATAATTCCAACCCAAAAAGGAAGCGGAGAGATGATCATACAAAGGCCACCGAAAATAAAGGAAAGAACTAATCCGGTGTAACTGGTAGATATAAGAGAAATATTGTAAAAAGTCTTTTTAATGTCATCATCTTTCAGTGCAAAATATGTACAGATAATCTGACCGATAAAAGCGATTGTGATAAATATATATCCGATCCAAAAAGACGGCGTATATTTTTCGATTCCAGTCCAACCGACAG
>CAZIPP010000132.1:0-2548 GCA_964541215.1 uncultured Oscillospiraceae bacterium | reverse complement strand
GGGACGGACGACTCTGCCAAACAAGAAGAAGTCCAATGCTACCCGAATCCCATACAGTAGATGCGGCGGTTACGGAATGAAGGTTATTGTTCTTACTCGGGGAGGTCTGCAAGGTACGCTCCTATCTTCGCATAGGAGTAAGCCGTGTCGAAAGGCATCGGTTGAACTTGCAGAAGTCAGCTCCACTCATAGTACCGAGGAAGTGGCTAACCCCCACGGAGGGAAGGGGTGGACGATAAGAGGTTGTGTGAAGTCGAAGCTGAATGGTTGTGATTGAAAACAGTTGCTCTACGGAGATTGAATGACTGAGGGTAGGTTGGAAACCGAGAGTAGATGTCAAGAATGTTTAGCAATCATCAAAGGAGAAGTCACAAGCAACAACTTATCGAAACGCCGTGTACGGACCCGTACGCACGGTGTTGTGGGAGGACGGGGGTTAGTCACCCCCTCCTACCCGATTTTGCTATTGTTATTTTTTTCTCTGTGTGGTACAATAACTATGTATCGGAGAGGAGCGCACGAATTATGTATATTGCAGGTGAACACAGATATAATTTTATGGAATATAATAAATGCGGAGAAAGCGGTCTTAAGCTTCCGGCTGTTTCGCTTGGACTTTGGCATAATTTTGGCGATACAGGAGATTTTGACAATATGTGTCAGATGTGTTTTACTGCTTTTGACAATGGTATTACACATTTTGACCTTGCAAATAACTACGGACCCGAACCCGGCAGTGCAGAAATAAATTTTGGTAAAATACTTAATAATCACATGCAAAAATACCGCGATGAGATGATTATAAGCACCAAAGCAGGATATTGTATGTGGCCGGGACCCTATGGTGATTTTGGAAGCAAAAAATACATTGTGGCAAGTCTTGATCAGAGTCTTAAGAGAATGGGTCTTGACTACGTGGATATTTTTTATCATCACAGAATGGACCCCAATACTCCTCTTTATGAAACAATGTGGGCTCTTGACAGTGTTGTAAAAAGCGGCAAGGCTCTGTATGTCGGACTTTCAAATTATAATGGTGCAACAATGAAGGAAGCAGTCTGTATTTTAAAAGAACTCCATTGCCCCTTTGTTATAAACCAGAACAGATATTCCATTTTTGACCGAACTGTTGAAAATAATGGCATTCTTGATGCAGCAATATCTGAGAAAAAAGGAATGATTGTTTTCAGTCCTCTTGCACAGGGACTTTTGACGCAAAGGTATCTTAAGGACATTCCTGATGATAGCCGTGTAAGGAAAGACGGCAGATTTCTTAATGAGAAATTGATTTCAAATGAGGTTGTAGAAAAAATTTACAAGCTGAATAAAATTGCACAAAATCGCGGACAAAGTCTTGCACAGATGGCACTTGCATGGGTGTATATGCACGAAGGTGTAACAAGTGTTCTTATTGGTGCGTCCAAACCGCAGCAGATAATTGAAAATATAAATATGCTTGATAAAGCTTCATTTGAACAGGAAGAACTTGATATGATAGATTCAATAGTGTTGTAATTTATAGTGAAATAAAAGAAAGTTTTTTACAATAGAAGGGAACGTATATTATGTCAAAGAAAAAAGAAAGAAACACCAGAGGAAAAATAATTAATGCGGCATGGGATTTGTTCTATGAGCAGGGGTATGAGGATACTACCGTTGAGGAAATCATAGAAAGATCCGGCACCTCAAAAGGCTCTTTCTATCACTATTTTGAGGGAAAAGATGCTCTTCTTGGGTCTTTATCCTACATTTTTGACGAAGAATATGCCAGACTTCAGGAAAATCTGCCTTACGGTATGTCATGCTTTGACAAGCTTTTATATCTCAATTGTGAACTTTTTTCCATGATAGAAGACAGAATTGATATTGAACTTTTAACAAGGCTTTATTCGACACAGCTCATAACTAAGGGAGAAAAACATCTTCTTGACAATAAACGTCTTTATTACAAATTACTACGAAAAATTGTAAGCGAAGGGCAAGCCAACGGAGAATTTACGAATGAAATGACAGTGAATGAAATTGTAAAGTTCTACGCCATGTGTGAAAGAGCACTGCTTTATGACTGGTGCCTTTGCAATGGTGAATATTCTTTGAAGCATTATGCAAAAAATACAATGCCTATGTTCTTGTTTAAAGTCAAAGTTTGAAAAAAGTTAATGGTTTTGTGTGTATTTTGGTATACAAAAAAAACGCAGTATTTAAAGCTTAAAATCGAATTTTGCTCAAACGATGTATAGACTATAGTCTATACATCGTTCTCTATTGCATTCTGACGAAAAGTGTGATACAATGTCAAAAGAATTTAAAAATGGAGGATTTTTTATGTCTAGTGAAACAATTCAGATTCTTATAGCCATGGTACTATATATGGCTGTAGTTATCGTCATCGGTATTGCTTTTGCTAAAAAAGCGAATGCAAATTCCGAAAATTACTACCTTGGCGGACGTTCTCTGGGACCTTGGGTAACAGCGATGAGTGCCGAAGCTTCAGATATGAGCGGATGGCTTCTTATGGGACTTCCCGGTGTTGCTTATTGGTGCGGTC
>CAZIPP010000131.1:0-2621 GCA_964541215.1 uncultured Oscillospiraceae bacterium | reverse complement strand
CAGCCTTTTCTGTAACTTCAGCTTTGGCAATACCACGGTCAATGCTGGCTGCGGCATTCTCCTGCATCTCACTGGTGATGTGAGTGTAGATGTTTAGCGTGGTCTTGGCTGATACATGACCGATGATGGTGGACAGTGTTTTCAAGTCCATGCCGTGTTCCAGAGACATGGTGGCGAATGTATGCCGCAAGTCATGGAAGCGCACCTTTTTGCATCCTGCTCGTTCCAGAATGACCTGCAACCGCTTTCGGATGTGGCCTGGGTCGATAGGCTGGTTTGGCTTCAGTCGGGAGGGGAACATGAGATGGGAGAAGGCATCCTTTTGATACTCCCGAATGACCTCCACCATGACGGGCGGCAGTATGATGCTTCGGAATGCCGCCTTGGTTTTCGGTTCACTGATGGTGATTCTTCCACCCACAAGCGTGGCCTGTTTGCTGATGTGGAGCTCGCCGGTCTCGAAGTTCAGGTCGTTCCATGTGAGTGCCAGTATTTCACCCCGACGCAGGCCTGTGGTCAATTCCAGAAGGAAGAGTTCGTACAGGCCTTCCTCCTTGGCCTGAATCAAGAAGCGTTGGATTTCTTCTTTCGTGAGAACCTTCATTTCCTTTGCTTCAGATTGCGGGAGTTTGACACCGAGGATAGGATTTTTCTTGATGAGGCCATCCTTGACCGCTCGATCCAGCGCCATGCGGATCACCAGATGGCACAGCCGCACGGAGCGTTCTGACATTGCCGCACCTTTGGTATCACGGTGAGACTTTCTGCCGTTGGTCTTCATTTCATTGAGAAACTTCTGGCAGTCAGCCTGTGTCAGTTTGTTCAGCGGGATATGTCCGAGTCCTGGGATCGCGTGACCGTTGATCAGCGCCTCGTAACCTTTTTGCGTGGAGGGGCGGATGGTAGGTTTAGAGTGGTTTTCATACCAGTACGTGATCCAGTCTCCAAAGCGCATATCGGATTTTAGCTTGTCGGGTGCGGCTTCGCTGTGTTCTGACTGGAGCTTTTTCAGTTTTTCGATACATGCCAACTTTGTCTTAGCCAGCACACTTTTCGTTATGGCTTTACCGTTTTCGTCGTAGCCTACGATATGCCGCCCTTCCCATCGTCCGTCACTTCTGTGCCGGACAGTTCCCTGACCGTTTTTTCGTTTCTTTGCCATGTGTTCACCCCCTTACGATGAAATCTTCCATGAAGCCGCCTACGATCTCCGATGCTTTCCGATGCATATCGCCGGTGACATGGGTGTAGGTGTCCAGTGTGAAGGCTGTTTTTGTATGCCCGAGAATGCCCGACAGTGTTTTGACATCCACGCCGCTGGTGAGTGCGTGAGTGGCAAATGTGTGTCTGAGGTCGTGAAATCTCATGTTTGGCAATCCCGCTTCAGCCAGCAGTTTCTTCATGCGATGGTAACCGCTGCTGGGCATGACGGGATCTTCCGGACGGATGGGATTGGGGAATATCCATTGTGAGATGGAGTGTTTTTTTCTCTCTGCCAGAAGCTGCAGTGTGCTGGGCGGGAGCTTGATGATTCTGCGCCCTGTTCCTGTTTTGGTATCGCCTACATAGTAGCCACCGCCTGCTTTGGTATGCAGTGTCCTGCGGATGAAGAGCGTGCCTTTCTGTTCGTCGAAATCCGACCACATCAGGCCACAAAGTTCGCCACGGCGCAGGCCTGTGGTGATCTCCAGATAGAAGAAGTCGTGCCAGTGTTCGTCTGCTTTGATTGCCGCCATAAACCGCTCCAGCTGCTCATCGTTGAGTATAGTTTTGGGTGTGGCCGTTCTTTTTGGCAGGGTCACATCATTGGCAGGATTCTTCGCAATGATACTGCGGCTCACGGCCACATCCAGTGCCTGATGCAGAACGCCGTGGATGCGTTGGATGGTGGCAGGCGACAGCTCATTGCCCAACTCGCCGCCTTCCTTTTGCAGTTTGCGGTACAGTTTCTGGACATCGGCTGGGGTGATTTTGCTGATTTGCTTTTGCCCGAGGTGCGGTTTCAGTTTTCGCTCTATATAGCCTCGATAGCCTTTCAGTGTGGAAGGGCGCAGAGACGGCTCTGCGCATTCTTCCAGCCAGATATCCAGCCATTCACCCAGGCTCATACGGCTCTGTTCGGTCAGGTCTACGCCGTCGTATTCCTCGATGCTTCTGTGGAGCTTGTCCAATAACTCTTTCTGGCTCTTGGCGGACATATAGCGGAAGATGGATTCGCCGTTATCTTTATGACCGATCACGATACGGCCTTCCCACCGACCGTCATCGCGCTGCCGTACCAGCCCGTCGCCGGACGGTCTTCGTTTCGCCATTATTTCACCCCCTTAGATTTTCTTATCTTTGATTATGGCAGCCCACCTGTTACGTTGCTCATTCTTCATTTTTGAAGAGCATCGCACAGGAGCGTTTTTCTTCCTCTCTATCGAAGGAGTACATCGGCTCTGCGGATAGTTCATAGTGAATGCCGCAGGCGAGGCGGTATCCACTGGTGAAGCTGTGGAGGGTGGCCTCACATCTGAGGGCATCCTCCAAGTCCACCAGCTTCAGCAGGAGCCGTCTGGCCTCTTTCTCCAGTCGGGCGGAGAGTTCTTTGTGTGTCTGATTGACCTCGGTTTTGAGGT
>CAZIPP010000130.1:0-2710 GCA_964541215.1 uncultured Oscillospiraceae bacterium | reverse complement strand
TTTTTAAAATTTGACCCGATTTCTTTTTCTTAGCATATAGTATTGGATGCACATTGATGGTAAGTTTTGGAAGATGTACACTGACATAATACGCCACATAGACATTGTGCACAAAAAAAGAAAGCTAACCGGCTAAAAAAACGCTGTTTTTGAGGTTTGCGTTTTTGCTTTTGCGGAAGTATACTAATGGGCGCACAATTAAGAGAAAGAAGAGTTTCCAATGTCTACTTTGCTGTCTGTTTCCATTGCGATTCTGGCGGGTCTGATGATGACCCGTCTTGTCAAACCTCTGAAGCTGCCTGATGTTACCGCCTATCTGGTTGCAGGCGTACTTATAGGTCCTTACTGCCTTGGCGCGCTGAATATCGATGGTCTTGGCTTTACCAGCGCTGATGCTGTCAGCAAGCTGTCTCTCATATCTGAGGTGGCTCTCGGATTTATTGCTTTTTCTATCGGCAATGAGTTCCGCCTTAGTGAGCTGAAGCAGACCGGTCGGCAGGCTGCGGTCGTAGGCGTTTTTCAGGCGCTGGTGGCGACCCTGTTCGTTGACATCGCTCTGGTGGCTGTTCACTATGCCATGCCTGACAAACTGAGCGTTGCGCAGGCTATTACCCTTGGCGCCATTGCCACCGCAACTGCTCCCGCGGCTACACTCATGGTTGTTCGTCAGTACAAGGCTTCCGGTCCTGTGACCAACCTGCTTCTGCCTGTGGTCGCTTTGGACGACGCTGTTGGTCTTATCGTGTTTGCTGTATCCTTTGGTATTGCCCGCACCCTCAACAGCGGTACCGCCGATCTGGTATCCATCCTCGTTAACCCCCTGGCAGAGATAATCGCTTCACTTGCACTGGGTGCAGTTATGGGCTGGCTGCTGACACAGCTTGAAAAACTGTTCCATTCCAACACCAACCGCCTGAACATGACTATTGCGTTTGTGTTCCTGACCGTATCCCTTTCCATGCTCGAGTTTGAGATCGGACCTATTACCGTGGGATTCTCATCCCTGCTGGTATGCATGATGCTGGGCACTGTTTTCTGTAATCTTTGCCCCCTGTCTGAGGATCTGATGAGCAAGGCAGACAAATGGACTTCTCCGCTGTTTGCGCTGTTCTTTGTTGTAAGCGGTGCGGAGCTTGAACTGAGCGTATTTGCGGATCTTGCCATTGTAGGCATCGGCATTGTATACATCCTGTTCCGTTCTGCCGGCAAGATCATTGGCGCATACATCAGCACACGCGCAACCAACTGTGAGCCTCAGGTGTGCAAATATCTTGGCATAACCCTGCTGCCTCAGGCCGGTGTTGCGCTGGGTATGTGCATCACAGCCCGTCAGCTGGGCGCGGAGGGCGACCTTATCCGCAATATAATCCTGTTCTCTGTTTTGATCTACGAGCTGTTTGGTCCCATGGCAACAAAGTGGGCGCTTACCAAGGCAGGCGATATCAAGCCCATTCCCGAGCACGTTAAGAACAGAAGAGAAACAAAGCTGGCAAATGCCGGCAGATAAATGAAAAACTGTCATCCCATACATCTGCTTCACAGACTTGGGATGACAGCTTTTTTATATTTTCTTTTCCAACAGCACAAGGTTCACTCCCGCGATACCGTTAAATTCGCAGGGGACGATGCCGATCTCTTTATACCCGAGCTTTTTATACATGGCTCTTGCGGTGACGTTTCTCTCGTTGGTGTCCATGCGCAGATAGCCGCAGCCTTTTTCCTTTGCGTAGCTTTCGTAAAACGCCACAAACTGCCTGCCATAGCCTTTGCCGGATTCGGCGGGGGAGACAGTAAGAGTGTGCAGCACCATGACCTCGTGGTCATCCGCAGGGTAGTCCCAGCTGCCATCGGCATACATGGAGTCCTGAATCTGATTTATTCTCGCGGAAGCCACGATCTGACCGCCGTCTTCCATAACGAACAGTTCGTTATTCGTTACAGCTTTTGCGGCGGTTTCCTCAGTGGGATAAATTGAGCGTATCCAGCCGATGGTGGTCAGTCCGGCTTCCTCCCGGGTGTGAATATCGCTGTATATTTTCGCCACCGCGGCGATGTCTTTTTCTGTAGCTTTTCGTATCATTGGTTTTCCTCCCAGACCTGCTGGTCTGATTTTAGCCCAGACCGGCAGCTATTTCAAGGAAGAGTTGAAAATTTGCCTGCAAGCGCTATAATTGTAGGCAAAAGGAGATGATGGTCATGGCGTTTGATTATAAGAAAGAGTATAAGGAATTCTATATGCCGCCGAAAAAGCCCACCATAGTTCAGGTGCCGCCCATGAATTTCATCGCCGTTCGCGGTCAGGGAGATCCCAACGCCGAAAACGGAGCCTACAAGGCTTCCATCAGCCTGCTGTACGGCATTGCCTATACCATAAAAATGAGCAAAAAGGGAGAACGCCGTATAGAAGGCTACTTCGATTATGTGGTTCCGCCGCTGGAGGGCTTTTGGTGGCAGGAGGACGTGGACGGCATAGACTATTCCCGCAAAGACGATTTTCGATGGATATCCATGATACGCCTGCCGGACTTTGTTACAAAGACAGACTTTGAATGGGCAATAGAAGAAGCTTCCGTAAAGAAGAAAACCGACTTTTCTTCGGTGGAGTTTCTGACCTGTGACGAAGGGCTTTGCGTACAGTGTATGCATGTGGGAGCTTATGACGATGAGCCTGCCACCATTGCGCTTATGGACGAATACGCGCGGCAGCAGG
>CAZIPP010000129.1:0-2794 GCA_964541215.1 uncultured Oscillospiraceae bacterium | reverse complement strand
CTACCAAATGGGTTGCTGCCGCATTTGTCATCCTTACCCTGCTTATCACCATTATATAAGTAAAAAGCACCCGTCGATGCAAACGTATCGGCGGGTGCTTTTTATGTCCCTTTGGAATTTTAGAAATGCTGAGACAAAACGTGCCGTCATGCAGACGGCACGCTTTTTATGCCCCTAACCTCTCCACGGTGCAGTCTGAATAATACCATGTGAGTATCTCCTGATAATCACTGCCGGACTGAGCCATGGCATTTGCTCCGTACTGGCTCATTCCCACACCATGCCCATAGCCATAGGTGGTGAAGACCACTCCAGACGGTGTAAACTCCATGTCAAAACACGCGGACCTTAAAGAAAACAGGCTGCGAATTTCAGGACCCGTCAGCTGAACTCCTCCCAGCACAGCTGTTTTGACCGCTCCCGCGTCGGTATAGGTCACGTCGCTGAGCCAATCTCCGGAAAAGTCCGCATCGCCGCTGTACTCACGCACAGCAAGGCAGAAATCTGTGAGTGGTATTGTAACGCTTTCCGTTCGCACCTCTGTTTCAGGGCTTTCCACCGCCGTAAGATACGGTACAGATGCTCCCCAAACCTCCACCGCATCCTCAGTATATCCCCATGAGGACGAGAAAAAAACCGCGTCTATTATCGCGCCGTCATAAGAAACAACCTGTCCATCCGTTTCCGCTGCCGCCAAGGTGAAAGCATTATCCTCCGGTTCTTTCCAGCCCATGCAGCAGGTGCTTTCACCGCATACGTCCGCGTCTCCGTGCTTGCTGCCGTAAGCGATTTTTCTCATCACATTGGTTCGTGCGGCCACCGCCTGAGCTTTCAGCGCTTCCTGTTCAAAGGAAGCGGGCATTTCTGCCGCCACCACTCCGGCAACGTATTCATCGAGCGTCATGCTTTCCACCCTGCCATCCAGCAGCACCTTGATGCTCACCGTTTCATCATAGGTTTGTTTTTCCTCCTCCGGAACCGGCCGGCTCACCGCCATTGCTTCAACCGTTTCCTCCTCTGCCGCTTCCACGACTGCGCTTGTTTCCTGTGTGCTTTCCTCCGGTGGTTCCACATAGGGCATGGCATAAGCGGCCAGCGCCGAGCAAAGCAGCAAAAATCCTCCGATCATAAATGCCTGTTTCATTGGTGTCATCTCCATTTTTTGCAAGAATATTCGACATTCGATTCATTTTCCCTTGACACATTCCAGTATCGCCTGTATAATTACAGCATAATTTGCAAGAACAATCTTTTTTTATTCAAGGCGGTGACCAAATGTACAACCTATCAACCAGTGATTTTGTTGCCAGTTTATGCAGCAAGATGAGAAATAATAACCAGATAGACAGCAAACTTTACGAAAAGTATTCCGTCAAGCGCGGTCTTCGTAATGCCGACGGTACCGGCGTTATGGCAGGCGTTACCCGAATAGGCAACGTTATTGGTTATTCCATTATAGACGGCGAAAAGACACCACTGGAAGGCAAGCTCTATTACCGCGGCTATGAGATAAACGACCTTATCAACGGTTTTACCTCTGCCGGACGTTTTGGTTTTGAAGAGATAACCTATCTGCTGCTTTTCGGCGAGCTTCCCAGCCAGAGCCAGTACGACGATTTCCGCTCTGTTATCGGCAAGCACATGACCTTGCCCAACAACTTTACCGAAGACATGATAATCAAAGCTCCCAGCAGAGATATCATGAACAAGCTTGCGCGCTCCGTATTGGTGCTTTACTCTTACGATGAAACTGCCGACAGTACCGACGAAGCCGCGATGCTCCATCAGGCGATACGCCTTATCTCCCGCTTCCCTACCATTATTGCCCATTCCTACGCTGTTAAGCGCCATTATTTCGACAATGAGAGCCTTTATCTCCACAGACCGGATGAAAAGCTGTCTCTGGCAGAGAATTTCCTGCGCGGTGTTCGCCCCGACAAGCAGTATACCGAAGAGGAAGCACGCCTCCTTGACCTGTGCATGGTCATCCATGCCGAGCATGGCGGCGGCAACAACTCAGCTTTTACCTGCCGAACTCTGGCTTCTGCGGGAACAGACACCTATTCCTGCATCTCCGCGGCCTGCGGTTCTCTGAAAGGTCCCAAGCACGGCGGCGCCAACAACCGCGTTATGCGAATGTTTGAAGAGCTGAAAGCCGCTGTTGAGAACACAAAGAGCGACGATCAGGTATGTGATTACCTTGAAAAGCAGCTTCGCGGTGAGGTCGGCGACAAGAGCGGTCTTATTTACGGCATGGGTCACGCGGTCTATACCCTGTCTGATCCCCGTGCGGTAATACTGAAATCCAACGCCCGCGCGCTGGCAGAAAAGACAGGTTTCGGCGAAGATCTTGAACTCATGGAACGCATTGAGCGCCTTACTCCTCAGGTATTCAAAAACGTCACCGGAGGCGACAAGGTACTGTGCGCCAATGTGGATATGTATTCAGGTCTTGTTTATAAGATGCTGGGCATCCCCACCGAGCTTTTTACTCCCCTGTTTGCCGCGGCTCGTGTAAGCGGCTGGTGCGCCCACAGGATAGAGGAAGAAATGACCGGCGGCAGGATCTATCGCCCCGCGTACAAGGCTGTTACGCTGTCCAGACCATATGTGGATATGAATGAAAGATAATAACTCCCCCCGTTTTGCATATGCAAAACGGGGGTTTAATATGTGGTCAGCAGTCGAAGGTCGCCCCGGCGGGTACAACGTAACATTATGCGTAATTGACGGACACGTGCCGTGTCCCTAAGGAGTGCAATGTTACGTTTTCGGTCGTAGAGGGCGGCGCCTC
>CAZIPP010000128.1:0-2810 GCA_964541215.1 uncultured Oscillospiraceae bacterium | reverse complement strand
AGGCAGCATGGTTTAAAACCATGCTGCCTGAAAATTATCTTTTATTGGAGCGAATCCATATTTTTTGCCTCTCTGCCTCTTTTATAAGCTCGTCACGAAAATCAGGATGAGCAATACCAATTATCCCCTCTGCTCTTTCCCATGTCGTAAGTCCTTCGAGGTTGACTATTCCCTGCTCAGTTACAATATAATAAGCCTGACTGCGAGGAACAGTAACTATATCTGCACTAAATTGAGCTTTTACATTAGAGTGTCTTTTTCCGTTTCCGTCAACAAACGCAGACTTCATACAAATGAATGCTTTACCGCCGTTGGACATTGAAGCTCCTGAAAGAAAATCGAGCTGTCCTCCGGTTCCGCTGATATGTCGTGACCCGGAGCTTTCAGATGATACCTGTCCATAAAGGTCAACGGCGATACAGCTGTTTATTGATACCATATTGTCGTGCTTTGCAATTGTGCCGGGATCGTTTACATATTCAAGTGGGCAGCCAATTACTCCCGGATTCTCATTGACCCATTCATAAAGATCATGCGAGCCCAGAACGATACCTGTAACGCCTTTATTCCTGTGCAGCTGTTTGCATTTGTTGGTGAGTTTTCCCTCTCTGAAAAGCTCCAGATATGCATCAGAACACAATTCCGTATGCATTCCCAGATCTTTTACATCAGTATCAGCAATGAATGTGCCAATAGCGTTAGGAATGCTTCCTATACCCAATTGCAGTGTTGCGCCGTTCACGATATATGGTATAATACTCTTGGCGATGGCATTGTCCTCATTCGTTGGATCAGGCGTTTTCAGTTCCATCAGTGGCTCATGTTCGCCTTCAACGATGCAGTCCACATCAGAAATGTGAATACACTCATCAGAACCGCCGTAAATTCGAGGAAGATTCTCATTGACCTCAACTATAACATAATCAGCGTGTTCCAGCACACCATAGGCTGCACCAATTGAGCATGACAGGTTGAAGTATCCATGTTTATCCATGGGTGTTACAGATACCATAGCCACATTGACTGTCAGAAAATGCCTGTAATATGGAACATAATGCCTGAAGACCATGGGGATCGGATTACACAACCCCTTATCACACAGACTTCGTTCATAGGCTGAACAGTGCCAGCTGTTATATATAAAATGTTCTCTTTTAGGGTCACACTCCACTACCTCAATGGGACCAAATATCAGATTTCCTCTGAGTTTGACATCTGTCAGCTCATCTCTTCTCTTAGCAAGAGCTGCGTCCAACAGCTTTGGGAATCCCAGTGACAGTGTATAATCCACCCAGTCCCCTGACTTGACGACTTTAACTGCCTCTTCCGGAGTTTTTAGTTTTTTCTTATATTCAGTGATCAGATCAAGCATTAGTTTCATCTCCCAACTAAGTGTAGCTGTATTCTACCACCATATGTCATTTACATTCAAGTACATTTACAAAGGAAAATTCAAATGAACAGTTTTGAAATACGACCAATAGCTCATATCCACTCAGACTTCCCAACTAAATTTGGTATCCCCCGGCAAAGCGGAATTGTTTCTGACCTGAAATCAATGATAGTTTTCGAACCGGATTATCGTGATCCGGAAGCATTACGCGGTATCGAGGGTTTTAGTCATCTTTGGCTTATATGGCAGTTCTCAAAAGCTGTAAGGTCACAGTGGTCCCCTACTGTTCGCCCGCCAAGACTTGGAGGAAACACGAGAATGGGAGTATTTGCTACCCGTTCTCCCTACCGTCCCAACTCTCTTGGTCTGTCATCCGTGAAGCTGGAATCCGTCCAACAGCATGAGGATCACGGCACAGTGCTGATCGTCTCAGGTGCTGATCTGATGGACGGAACACCTATATTCGACATCAAGCCCTACATTCCCTATACCGACAGTCATCAGGACGCAATTGGAGGCTTCGCTTCTCAGCCCGTTGAAGAAAAGCTGGAGGTGATAGTATCAGAAGAACTTCTTTCTCTGCTTCCAAAGGATAAGCAGAATGGGCTGATCAGCGTCCTTGCCATAGATCCCAGACCACAGTACCATAATGATCCCGACAGGATATATGGCTTTGAGTTTGGCGGGTTTGAAATCAAATTCAAGGTAAAGGGATCTGTCCTGACGGTGACAGATATTCAAGTTCTTTAATGAACATATTCAACTGACGCTGATTCTTTATGATCCGCATTTTTGACGCATATTCTTTCTTTAAAAAAGCTCTTTTCTCTTCTTTTTCAGCGGTTCTGCTGTCATGGAGTATCCACCAAACAAACTCCTTATCAAGCTTTTCATTGCATCCCTTTGCCATGTCCGGTCTTGATTTACCGTTATATGTGCGATACCGCTTATAAGCGCGGTAAATACAGCTGAACCTGTTAAACAGCATGAAAATGACAATATCAGCGCTGTCAAGACGTTCTTTCTGGTACTGCCACGTATAGTTGCCGTCTATTACCCAACAAGAGTTTTCATCCATAAATCGGCGGCACATAGCTCTAGCCTCATCTTTATCACGTTCGACCCAATTTTCAATAAACTGAAGCGTATCAAGATGTAAAACCGGTATACCGTAAAGCTCGCCTATCTTCCTTGCAAGAGTAGACTTGCCGCTTCCGCTGTGACCGAGTATTGCGATCCTCATTTCCCGCCTCCGTTTCAATATAGTTGTTACTTAAAACCTTAATGGATTGTAAACTTTTTTATTAGTAAATCAAGTAAAAAGAAAAACCCTTGAAACTATCGTTTCAAGGGTTTTTGGAGCTGCTGACCAGATTTGAACTGGTGACCTCATCCTTACCAAGGATGCGCTCTACCG
>CAZIPP010000127.1:0-2876 GCA_964541215.1 uncultured Oscillospiraceae bacterium | reverse complement strand
CCCGGTGGTCCCGGCGGTCCCGGTGGTCCCGGTGGTCCCGGCGGTCCCGGTGGTCCTGAAGGTCCCGGCGGTCCTGAAGGCGGCATGCCCCCCATGGGCGATATGCCCGCAAAGCCCCAGATCGAGCTTGTCGATCACGGCACTCCTCCCGAAAACTTCTTTGAAGGCGACATGACCCTTGTTCTGGAGCCTCATCCCATGAAGGAAGGTCTGGATTGCGGTACTCTTACCGGTACTGCCGATGGCAGCCCCATCAACTTCGGTTTCTACACCGGCGATGAATACTTCAAGGTAGACTATCCCGCAGGTCCCGGTCGTTGGGAAGTCTGGGCAAGAGTTGACAAAGACGGCAACCTTGAAGGCATGATCTCTGTTGGCGGCAACGGCGGTTTTCCCAATCTGATTTATGGCAAGAAGATAGACTGATTTAAAGCAAATCCCCTCGCAGCCCATGCTGTGAGGGGATTTTTTGCAAGGTCACGCAGCTGTTCAAGCTGAGCAGCCTTCACATCGCCGCAAACAGGCTGCAAGCCTGTTCAACCGCTTGAAAAAAGCAGCGCGGCGTGGTAGTATCAATGCAAAATTACGCAAAGTGGTGATGACCTGTGGAAACCTTTATAAAGCGCTTTGACCAGCTGACCACGGACGAGCTTTACGAGATACTTTCCCTTCGGGTGTCCGTATTCGTGGTGGAGCAGAACTGCCCGTATCAGGAACTGGACGGCAACGACAAGGGCGCGTATCACGTCTGGCTGAAAGACGAAAACGGCATACAGGCATATCTTCGAGTTCTTGACAAGGGCGTTACCCTCGAGGAAGTCGCCATAGGTCGTGTGGTGACCCGCCAAAGGCGCATCGGTCTGGGTTCACGCATACTTGAGACAGGCATAGACGTTGCCAGGGAGAAATTCGGCGCAGACAGGATAATGCTGGAAGCTCAGGTATATGCCAGAGGTCTTTACGAAAAGGCAGGCTTCCGTCAGGTGGGCGACGAGTTTCTTGAAGACGGCATCCCCCATATCCCCATGCTGCTGGACATCACCGAAAAATGACAAAAGGAACTGCTTCGCGTTTGCGAAGCAGTTCCTTTGTTTTTCAGATCACTTCCACTGGAATGTGGCTATGCCATAAATATAAAGGAAGATAACGATAGCGGGAACAACGTATCTGAACAGAGGTTTCATCCACTGCTGAACCCTGGGACCCTTGCCTGCGTTGGCTTCCGCAAGGAAGTTGTCCCATCCCCAGCCAAATTTGTTGCAGCAGAAGATCGCAATGATCAGAGCGCCTATGGGGAGCATATTATAGCTGACGATGAAATCCCAGAAGTCGAGCCATGCGGACCCTTCCGCGAAAGGCTGGAAGGTCAGCACGCTGTAGCCCAGCGCGGTAGTCAGAGAAATGAGGAAGATGCCGATACCGCAGACTATGCAGCCCTTGGGACGGTTCCAGCCTGTCATTTCACGCACACAGGCGAGGATATTTTCAAATACGGCAAGCTCAGTGGAGAACGCGGCGAACACCATAAACAGGAAGAATACAGCGCCCCAGAGTCTGCCGTGGCTCATGCTGTTGAAAACAGTTGCCATGGTATCGAACAGCAGAGCGGGACCCGCGCCCACCTCAAGATCATAGGTAAAGCAGGCAGGGAAAATTATAAGTCCCGCAGTGATGGCGACAAAGCTGTCGAGCGCGATGATGTTGATGGATTCGCCCATCAGGGTACGTTCTTTTTCAAGATAGCTGCCAAAGATAGCCATGGAGCCAATACCGAGAGACAGGGTAAAGAACGCCTGATTCATGGCAGCAACGATAACATTGCCGTTGATCTTGGAAAAATCGGGGAGCAGATAGAATTTCAGACCCTCTGCCGCGCCCTCCATGGTAAAGCTGTTGACAGCCAAAACTATCATAAGCAGCAGCAGAATGCCCATCATATACTTGGTAACCCGTTCCAGACCGCCCTGAAGATTGAAGCTGAGGATAACGAATCCCAGCACTACGGCAACCGCCAGATATCCCACGTTGACACCCGGGTTGGTTATCATCGAAACAAAGCCAAGATCTGCATTGTTGCCGATAAGGAAGCTGACAAAATAGTAAATCATCCAGCCGGTAACAACGGTATAAAACGCCATCAGACAGATGTTGCCGAACAGCGCCAGATAACCGTGAAGATGCCACTTATGACCGGGTTTTTCAAGTTTCTTATACATTCCTACCGGACTGGCCTGAGACGCGCGGCCGAGAGAAAATTCCATAGTAAGAACAGGCAGACCAAGGATAATAAGGCACAGCACGTAAACAAGCACGAACCCGCCGCCGCCATACTGACCTGTCATCCAGGGGAATTTCCAAACGTTGCCGCAGCCAATGGCGCAGCCGGCACTCAGAAAGATAAAACCAAGTCTGCTTCCAAGTCTTTCTCTTTTCATGTGCCTTTACCTCCAAATCAAATTGGGAAAAATACGTCAGCCCCAATACGTGAAAACGTATTTATATCGTGTCAGCAGCAGTTTGAGCGCATTTTCCCTTGTTTGCCGCCAAATATTTTTACTAAGCAGCCTGAATATTTTATCATGCATAAATGTATAAAGCAACATTCATTTTTGTCATCATCGGTCATATTTATCTTCATTCAGGCGCTTCAATAAGTTCTGCCGCTTTTACAACAACTCCATATTATGACACAAAAATATATACGGATTTCTGTCAGCCAGGTGCGGAATATGCGAATCTTAGCCAGTATGGTAATTAGCTGCCTGCTGGCAGTTCTGGCAAGCAGCATTATCATCGCGGCAAACCGGAGCAATGCAAAAAAAGCAAACGTCGGCGACGCCATCAAGGTAAGAGAATATATAAAGGAGCTTATTCAT
>CAZIPP010000126.1:0-2877 GCA_964541215.1 uncultured Oscillospiraceae bacterium | reverse complement strand
CTACTTTTGTAGGAGTTTGAGTGCGATGCAGCAAACTGAAAAACCGTGTCAAAATGGTCCAAAGGACTATTTTGACACGCTGATCCCCATCTTATTATGCAAAGCACAATAAGATGGGGATGACAGTTGATTTTATTTATTATACTCCACGCACATATACCGTGGCTTGCCAACGCTGGCTTTGCCATATTCAATGGCTGCTGACGGACAGCCGCATATGCACGCCATGCAGTGGGTGCAGTTTGAACCCCAAACGGGTTTGCTGCTTTGGAGAGTTATATTGTTCAGCGGACATTTTTCAACACATCTGCCGCAGCTAATACAGCTGTCTTTTACATGGAATTTTTCAGCCTTGACCCAATATTTGTTGAAGCCTTTGTTTACCGGTCCGCTTTTGAACCTGTCGAGGATGCCATGCTTCCAACCGGGAAACGATTCACCTTCGATGATGCGTTTTATACCGGCGTCAAGACAGGGCTGGGCATTGGCAACAATTTTGGAAGCTTCCTCCTCGCCGGGGACAGCAAACATTGCCACATAATTTTCCGGCATAACTACCTGCAAAACGCCTTTATAAGTCAAACCCTTTTCTTTGCAAAGCTTTTCAAGGTATGTGCCTGCGTTTCCTATATCACCGCCGCAGGTCATAACAAACCACGCGTTGCTGCCGCCGGAAAAGCTTCCGCTGCGGATAAAATCCTGAAAAACATGGGGCATCTGCCAGCTGTAAGTCGGGGCAACGAACACCCAGCGTTCGGAGATAAGGTCAGCGGCAATACAGTTTTTTATGTATCCGACACTGTCCAACAGCCGGTCATCCAGTTTGTCGGCTATCATCTCGGCACAGTAGCGGCTGTTGCCGGTTCCGGAAAAGTATACTACCATTTTGCTTTCTCCTTAAATTAAAATACCGTTGCAGTGGTCTATCTCATGCTGGATTATCTGAGCGGTCCAGCCGGTGTATGTTTTGAATCGTATCTGAAAAGCCTCGGTCTGGTACTGAACCTTGATGGTTTTGAAACGTTTGGTTTTTCTCACACCATCCAAAGACAGGCAGCCTTCTTCGGTGTCATAAGGTTCGGAACTTTTGATTATTTCCGGATTCAGCATGACCGTATATTTTCCGCCGTCATCAAAGGCGATGATGCGTTTTGAACAGCCTATCATATTTGCCGCCATGCCCACACAGCCATCCTTGTGGGCGATAAGTGTATCCAACAGATCCTGTGCAACGGAAAGGTCATCAGCAGTGGCGGGGGCAGACTTTTGAGACAGGAAGATGGGATCTTTCATAATTGGTTTTATCATGGGAGTTCCTCCGATTTTTCTTAAATAAAGTATACCATTTTGGAGCCTGTAATACAATGCATCCTCTTTATTTTTCGGCCGTATGCTGGTATAATCGACCTGCATGATAAAAATGGGATGGAATGACAATGAAAGAAAACTATTTGCTGAAACTGCGAAATGGTGAGGAACTGACACTGCGTCAGCAGATCATGATGGTCGTGCAGCTTAGCGTACCTGCTATCATGGCGCAGATATCCTCCATTGCCATGCAGTACATAGACGCATCTATGGTGGGGCGCTTGGGCGCGGTGGAGTCTGCTTCCATCGGTCTGGCAGCTTCCAGCACATGGCTGTTCGGAGGACTTTGCATGGCATCGGTCACAGGATTCTCTGTTCAGGTGGCTCAGGAGATCGGTGCGGGAGATGTAAAGACGGCCAGAAACATAATGAAGCTGGGATATGTGTTTGCAATGCTTTTTGGTGTTATTTTGGCATCTATTGGCGCAGCTATCAGCGGAAGCTTGCCGATATGGCTGGGCGGAGGAGCAGATATCTGCCCGGGAGCATCGGCGTATTTTCTCGTATACGCTCTGTCGCTGCCCTTTATGCAGCTTAACAATATTTCGAGCGGAATGCTTCAGGCCAGCGGAAACATGAAGCTTCCGAGCATATTGCATATCGTGATGTGCGGGCTTGATGTGGTGTTCAATATGCTCCTTATTTTTCCCACAAGACAGGTCATGGGAATAACTCTTCCCGGTGCGGGATTGGGAGTTACGGGTGCGGCGCTTGGTACGGCTCTTGCTCAGGTGGTCGTATCTCTCACCATGACTTTTATGCTCCTTTTCAAAAGTCCTATGCTGCATCTTAGAAAAGGCGAAAAAATGGAGTTGTCCGGGGTACATCTGCGCAGATGCATAAAGATATCTGTGCCTGTTGCTGTTGAACAGGTCATTATGGGCGGAGCACAGGTCACCTCAACAACCATCGTTTCACCTCTTGGAACGGCGGCTATCGCTGCAAACTCCTTTGCCATAACTGCTGAAAGCCTTTGCTATATGCCGGGTTACGGAATAGGCAATGCTGCCGCTACCATGATAGGGCAAAGCACCGGTGCCGGCAGGAAGGAGCTTACAAGAAAACTGGCATGGCTGACTACCTTCCTTGGTATGGGAGTTATGGCGGTATCCGGTATGCTGATGTTTATATTTGCGCCATGGATGATAGGCATTTTAAGCACAGATCCGGAGATAGTGGAGCTTGGTACTACTATCCTTAGAATAGAAGCCTTTGCGGAGCCTATGTATGCGGCGTCCATCGTGGCATCCGGCGTATTTCGCGGAGCGGGTGATACTTTGGCAACAAGCCTTTTCAACTTCGGCAGTATGTGGCTGGTGCGCCTGCCCATGGCGAGGGTTTTGTCCAAACGTATTGGACTCAAAGGTGTATGGATAGCCATGTGTATTGAGCTTTGCATCCGCGGTATCCTGTTCTTGATAAGACTTGCGGGTAAAGGCTGGCAGAAAAAATCTGAAAAGCTTCGTCAAAGCGTGTGAGTTTTCTGTATACCAAAACAAAAGAATCAGG
>CAZIPP010000125.1:0-3011 GCA_964541215.1 uncultured Oscillospiraceae bacterium | reverse complement strand
TGGTGCTGATCCGGATCATGTGGCAGAACATGGATGTATTCACCGACAGCGAAAATGGAACCTGCAGCTTTGATACGCCGGCGTTTGTTGAGATTTTGAAGTTTGCCAAGGAACTGCCTGCCGTATTGGCCTTTGATGAAGCGTATTACGCCGATGTATCCGCCGGTAATTATTTGTTCTATCCTGTCACCGGGTATACCTTTGGCACGCTGGTTGCCGAGGCGGCAGACCGCTGGTCCGGTGCGTCGGAGTATGTGGGTTATCCCAGTCAAAGTGGAGCAGAGAACGGTGCTATTATCGTGCCCACCATGGAGATCGGCATCTGTGCCAACACGGATGGTGTTGATGGCTGCTGGGCATTTGTGAAGCAGCTTCTGACACAGGATTATGGGGAAAATGCGGCCTTTGACAGTATGCCGCTCCGATACGATGTGCTGGAAGCGGAGAAGCAAACGCTGGAGGGCTTGGGTGTGTTTACGGATACGCAGCTGGAAGAGGCAGAAGCGCATCTGCTGTCTGCAACGGCCATATACCGTCCCGGCCTTACCCTTGCGCTGAATAAAATCATCCTGGAGGAAGCGGAAGCATATTTCTCCGGCACTAAAACAGCGGAGGAGGCAGCAAGTCTTATCCAAAGTCGTGCCAGCATCTACATGGCAGAGCAGGGATAATCTTTCCCAAGTCTGTCACAGAATGACTCTTTTTTGCGACTATATAGGCAAAGGAGGTCATTTCGATGAAAAAACTTTTTACGATATTGCTTATAATCTCAACTCTCTTGACCTTGTGCGGCTGCGGAGGAAGTGGCAGTACAGAAGACTCTGTGTCCGAAGATTTCTCGGGCACAGAGGTGTCCGCTCCGGCCGAGCAGACACAGCAGGAAGAAAATAGTAATGCTGAAGCTTCTGTGGAGAATTACACGACAGGCAAACAGCAGATCGAATTGCCGGAAAACGCCTATGTCAATGACATGGGCTGTGCAGGTGGGAAAATCTATGTGAGCATTTGCGAAACGGTGGAGTCCAGCGGAGAAATGTATTCGACGGACCAATACTCTATTTGTATGCTCCGGCAGGACGGCAGTCTGGACGAACTCCTGTCCATTTCTGGCTATGTCAGTACATTTATGGTCCTGGAAGATGGATCTGTCTGGTATTATCAGCCGTCACTCGATGAAGAGGGGATGACAAACAATACCTTGGCGCATGTTTCTGCATCGGGCGAGCTTTTGGGGACAATAAACAGCAAAGACATAAACATGGAGATTCTAAAACTGCATCCGGGTAAGGACGGCGGTGTTGTCATCAGTTCGGATTGCGGCTTTCTGGTGCTGAATTCGAAAGCGGAGATTCTGGAAAGTCTGACGGTGAAAACCGGATTTGTCTATAGCGGGACAACAGTTCTGGAAGATGGCTCTGTCGTAGCGCTTTACTGTCCGGACATGGAGAGCGATGAGCGGGAGATCATCCGTCTGAATCTGGACAGTTTGAACATGGAGACCGTGGGAAAGATGCCGAACAAGGCGGACTTTATCAGGTTTGTTGGCGGTACGACCGAGGAACTCTGGGTGGATGCCAAAAATCTCCAGGTTTATGATGTAAAAGGTCAGCAGTTCAGCGAAGGAATGAACTGGGTGGACTTGGGTATTGATTCGGATTTTCGCGGTGCCGTTACGCTCCTTGATGAAGAGACCGTTGTTGTGCCGGTATGGCAGAGAAACGCAGCCGGTGTGGAAATATATGTTTTCCCTCTGGGCTATACCATGCAGAGCGAGGACAAAATCACCCTTACGCTGGCCGGCGTGAATATACAGGAGGAAGTGCGCGAACTGGTTATTGCCTTTAACGAACAGAGCACGGAATACTATGTGGAGATCGCAGACTACTACAACGGCATTGACGATTCCGGTACGGAGCAGCTTCTCTATGAACTGAATACCGGAGACCTTCCGGATCTCATACATTTCAGCTCTGGAATCAACGAGTATGCGCTGGATGTGATGGCGCGAAAAGGCTATTTGAAGGATCTGGACGCCATGCTGGAATCCGATCCCGATATGAGCCGGGAAGATTTTCTGGAAAATGTTCTGGATGCCCTCAGCTTTGACGGGACTCTTTACAGCGTGCCCATTCTTTATGTGGCGGAGATAGCTGTCGCGAATGCCAATATCGTCGGTGACGAGATGGGCTGCACGCTGGACGAGCTGAAAGTCTGGACGGAAGAGAACCAGGAGCTTGCAGTTCTCCCTGGTGTGTACAGTGATAGGCTTCTTGGTTATTTGCTGGAGCCGAATATTTCCGATATGATAAACAGAGAAAACGGTAGAGCGGAGCTGGATGTAACCGGGATTGAGGAAATCCTGGAATATGTGAAGAGTGTAAGCGACCGGGCGACGAACGGCGGCACCGAATTTGGCACCTACCTGCTTGAAAACGCGTGGGTGGCAGATGCTGGCTCGAATTGGTATCTCGCAGATCGTGTCGGCGAGGATTTTACATACATAGGCTGGCCCACGGAAAGTGGGTTCGGGGGATACGTTACACCGGTACGTGAGATCGCCATAGCATCCGACACGGAACAAGCCGAAGGATGCTGGGAGTTTATCAAATTTTTCCTGTCCAAGGACTACCAGAACAGTGTTCACGCAGAAGAGATCCCCATGACGCTTCCCCTTCGTAAAGACACACTGTCCGAGAAAGAAAACGCCCTCTTGTCCGATGAGGACGAGGTGGAAGAAAACGTGTATAAGCTAATGGATATGATCGCAGCACTTGACCGGGCCTACCGTGCGAACTCCCTGGAGGGCGGCGTTGTGGAAATTGTTCAGGAAGAAGCGGACGCCTACTTCAATGGCGAAAAGACTCTGGATGCGGTGGTCAGCAGTATCGAGAGTCGGGCAAATATCTATCTGGCCGAGCAAGGATAATCAATGAAAATCATAGAACGCATAAGAAAACGGATAACCATGAACGAGCGGAGGCGGGCACGCCTGTCCTCCGCTTGCTTTCTTG
>CAZIPP010000124.1:0-3032 GCA_964541215.1 uncultured Oscillospiraceae bacterium | reverse complement strand
TGGGCGTAGGATATTTGAGAGGAGCTGCCCTTAGTACGAGAGGACCGGGGTGGACATACCGCTGGTGCACCGGTTGCAGTGCCAACTGCACAGCCGGGTAGCTAAGTATGGACGGGATAAGCGCTGAAAGCATCTAAGTGCGAAGCCCCCCACAAGAAAAGATCTCCTTACGCAAGTTGAAGATCCCAGGAAGACTAACTGGTTGATAGGTCGGAGGTGTAAGTGCAGTAATGTATGTAGCTGACCGATACTAATAAGCCGAGGGCTTAACCTACGAAAGCAAGCAGCCTTGAGTGATAAGAAAAGTTTTTATGTTCAGTTTTCAGGGTACGTAAGTATCTCAAAGGTGATATGCACCTTTAGCTCAGTTGGTAGAGCAACTGACTCTTAATCAGTGGGTCCCGGGTTCGAGTCCCTGAAGGTGCACCACATCCCACAGGGTGTGTTGCGCACCCTGTGGGAAAAAGAAGACACGGCCCGTTGGTCAAGTGGTCAAGACGGCGGCCTCTCACGCCGCAAACAGGAGTTCGACTCTCCTACGGGTCACCACTTCTAATTTGTTCTTGACAAATCTTTCAAAATCCTATATACTATCCAAGCTGATTAGCGGTCTTACCGTTATTCATATAGTTGGTGTTGATTACGGTGAGGGTCCACCTGTTCCCATTCCGAACACAGAAGTTAAGCTCACTTGTGCCCACGATACTTGGCTGGCGACGGCCCGGGAAAATAGGTAACGCCAACACAAGCCCTGAGGATTTCCTCAGGGCTTTTACTTTATTCTTATGCTATTTGTTCGGTGGTATCCTTGTTGATGAGGTTTTGAGAGAGTGCTTGTTTGCTTTTGTTTCAAGCATGATAGGCATATCAGAATTCTTGAAAGAAAAAGTTATCCAAAGAATTATAGGAGTTATTATTATGAAAGTTGGTATTATTGGAAGCGGTACGATGGGCACTGCGATTGCTCAGGTTTTCGCTAAAGCCGGATGGACAGTTTTGCTCGTTGACGTTTCTCTTACTGTCGCGGTAACTGCAAAAACCCGCATTTCTGATGCTCTCTATTTTAAGGTAGAGCAAGGTAAAATCGATATTTCTGAGGCTGAGGAAATATCCGGTCTGATTATCCCTGCTTCCAAGGCCGGGTGCGTTGACTGCGACCTTATCGTTGAAGCGGCTGTGGAGGATATGAGTATTAAGAAAGCAACCTTTAAAGAACTGGACAGTATTTGTAAGTCGGAATGTATTTTTGCTACCAATACTTCATCATTGTCCATAACTGAGCTTTCAGCCGGGCTTTCCCGCCCTGTGGTGGGTATGCATTTCTTTAATCCCGCAACAAGGATGAAGCTGGTGGAGGTAATCAGCGGCTTGACTACTCCCGAGGAATACGCGGAAAAGGTTTATGAAATTGCCGGATCCATTGGTAAGGAACCTGTTCGGGTGTTGGATAACCCCGGATTTGTGGTCAATCGCATCCTCACACCGATGCTTAATGAAGCCATTGGCGTTTTTGCTGAAGGTACTGCCAGCGCTGAGGATATTGATAAAGCGTTGGTTTTGGGCTGCAACATGCCTATGGGACCGCTGAAGCTTTGCGACCTTTGCGGACTTGATGTTGTGCTTGCTGTTTGCGAAACGCTCCAGCGCGAGACCGGTGATCAGAAATATCGTCCCCATCCGCTGCTCAGAAAGATGGTTCGTGCAGGGTTGCTGGGGACGAAAACAGGAAAAGGCTTCTATTGCTATGATAAATGATTGAATCGTGAAGAAAAACGTGTTATTATAATATGGTTAAATACAACAGATTTTGCGGGAGGAAACTCAAATGCACGACCAGAACCTGACCCGAGCTGAAGCTGCAAAGCTTATCCGTGACGAAAGCTTTAAGCAGGAAGCTGTTCATTCAATGGAGCTTCGATATAAATATGTTGACGCGCTGTATGCCGCCCTTGGAGAAAAGGCGCTGAAAATGTTTGTTGACCGCCGGGATATGTTCATTGAAACCTTTTTGCCCGAAGAGGACAGAAAAGACGAAGAACGGATGACCCGCATCAAAGCAGATATGCTGTTTTGCTACTATGTTTACGGTGCTGACTTCGACGAATATTTCCTTTTTGATCTGGAATTTAAACCCCATCTTCTCCGTGACGAGTTTCTGACTCAGAACCATCGCAAGTATTACGCAAAAATGTATAACAAGACCGAGAACAATTCGCTGTTCCGTGATAAAGACAGAACTGCTGTCCGTTTTAAGGAATACTATCATCGCGATGTCATTGCGGTTTGCTCTATGGACGATCTTGATGCGCTCAAAGAGTTTGCCGCTAAGCACGATGAGTTCATTGTCAAGCCCCGCAGCGCCCATTTTGGCATGGGCGTGAGAAAGGCAAAGGCTTCCGACTTCGGTACCGCTGAGGAGCTTCTGAAGGATCTGATCGCCGAAGGTGAAGTGGTCGTTGAAGAGCTTATCAAACAGTCCGACAGAATGGGATGCCTCCATCCTCAGTCTGTTAACACTGTTCGTCTTATAACTGTTCTGGATAAAAACGGAGAATGCCAGTTCTTCTGCCCGCCCTTCCTGCGCATGGGTCAGGGCGACGGCATCGTTGACAACGCCGGTGCGGGCGGTGTTGCGTGCTATGTCGATATCGACACCGGACGTATCTACACCGACGGCGCTGACGAGCATAACAACGTTTACAAGATCCATCCCGATACCGGTATCCGCATCAAGGGCTGGCAGGTACCTGATTGGGAGGAAGCCAAGGAGTTTTGCCGCGTGCTTGCCAATGTTGTGCCTGAAAACCGCTACTGCGGCTGGGATCTGGCGCTTACCGATGAATGGGGCTGGATCATGGTTGAGGGCAACGACAACGCACAGTATGTTGTTCAGCAGATGATAGATAAGGTTGGCAAAAAGCAGCAGCTTGACCAGTGGATATAAGAGGATATAGATTAAAACGGCTTATGCATAATTTGCATAAGCCGTTTTGGATTTAAAAGTCAATAAATGCCACTGTCGCGACGATATC
>CAZIPP010000123.1:0-3108 GCA_964541215.1 uncultured Oscillospiraceae bacterium | reverse complement strand
AGAATAGAGTCCTCGTAGTTGTAACCTTCCCAAGTCATAAATCCGATAAGAACATTCTTACCGAGAGCGATCTCGCCCTGAGAAGTGGAAGGACCGTCGGCAAGAACATCGCCCTTGGAAACACGGTCTCCAATGCTAACTATCGGTCTCTGGTTTACACAGGTGCCCTGGTTGGAACGGGCAAACTTGATGAGATTATAGTTCTCGGTATTGCCCATATCATATTTAACAGTAACATCAGTTGCGCTGACTCTGGTAACCACGCCATCGCCCTTGGCAGTAACACAGACTTCGGAGTCAACGGCAACCTTATGTTCGATGCCGGTTGCAACGATGGGAGCTTCGGTAACAAGCAGAGGCACAGCCTGCTTCTGCATGTTCGCACCCATAAGAGCTCGGTTAGCGTCGTCGTTTTCAAGGAAGGGGATCATGGCAGTAGCCACGGAAACCATCATCTTGGGAGAAATATCAATGTAGTCGATCTGATCGCGGTCAACTTCGATTATCTCATCTCTGTGACGGCAGGTTATACGAGCGTTTGAAAGGCAGCCGTTCTCATCAACAGGCTCGTCTGCCTGAGCAACATAGTAATCGTCCTCAAGGTCAGCAGTCATATAGACGATATCATCGGTAACCTTGTGGGTGCCCTTTTCGATACGGCGGTAAGGAGCTTCGATAAAGCCATATTCATTGATTCGGGCAAACGTAGCCAAATAGGAAATAAGACCAATGTTGGGACCTTCAGGAGTCTCAATGGGGCACATTCTGCCGTAATGACTGTAGTGTACGTCTCGAACATCAAAGGATGCGCGCTCACGGGACAGACCACCGGGACCAAGAGCAGAAAGACGACGCTTATGGGTCAGCTCGCCAAGGGGGTTGTTCTGGTCCATAAACTGGGACAGAGGAGATGAACCAAAGAATTCCTTGATAACGGCTGTTACAGGTCTAATATTAATAAGTGACTGAGGAGTGACCACATCGAGATCCTGAGTGGTCATACGTTCACGAATAACACGTTCCAGTCTGGTAAATCCTACTCTGAACTGGTTCTGAAGCAGTTCGCCGACGGAACGCAGACGACGGTTACCCAGATGGTCGATATCATCAGTGGTACCAATGCCATGACCAAGGCAGTTAAGGTAGTTAATGGAAGCAAGTATATCGGAAACAGTGATGTGCTTGGGTACCAGATCATCCATTCTTGCAACGATAGCGTCTTTCAGTTCATCGCCGCCAAAGGATTCCAAAAGTTCCTTAAGAACAGGGAAAAATACCTTCTGCTTGATCCCCAGTTCAGCAGGATCGAAGTCAACAAAACGGGAGATATCAACCATTCCATTGGAGAACATTCTGACGACCTGATCATCCACCATAACTTCAGCGGAAGTAATACCGTAGGTTTCAAGTTCTTCAGCGCGGGCACGGCTGATGACTTCACCTGCTTCTGCAAGAAGCTCACCAGTCATAGGATCAACAAGAGGAGCAGCAAGAGTCTGGCCGGACAATCTGGTCCACAGAGCCATCTTCTTGTTGAACTTGTATCTGCCAACGTTTGAAACATCATAACGGCGGGCATCGAAGAACAGGCTGTTAAGATAGGATTCAGCGTTTTCAACCGTGGGAGGTTCACCGGGACGCAGGCGACGGTAGACTTCCAAAAGTGCTTCATCCCTGGTTTTGCAGGTGTCCTTTTCGAGAGTTGCCTTAATACGCTCGTCATCACCGAACAGCTCAAGGATCTCATGGTCGGTAACAGGACCAATACTTCTGATAAGGCAGGTAATGGGAATTTTGCGGTTTTTATCTATGCGAACATAGAATACATTGGAGGCGTCTGTCTCGTATTCAAGCCAGGCACCGCGATAAGGAATAACGGTGGCGGAATAGATGGACAAATCGGCTTTGTCGGTGGTCTTGCCATAGTAGATACCGGGGCTTCTGACTATCTGGGAAACAATGACACGTTCTGCACCATTAATAACAAAGGTACCGCTGTTAGTCATAAGCGGGAAGTCACCAAGGAAAATCTCCTGTTCCTTGATCTCCTCAGTTTCCTTGTAACGAAGACGCACCCTGACCTTGATAGGTGCAGCATAGGTAGCATCACGTTCTTTGCACTCCTCAACGGAATACTTGGGAGCCTCGTCCATGGTATAGTCCAGGAAAGAAAGCTCAAGGTTGCCGGTATAGTCGGTGATGGAAGCTTCGTCCCTAAATACTTCCTTCAAACCGGTGCTCATGAACCAGTCGTAAGAATTCTTCTGGATCTCAAGCAGATTGGGCATATCGAGTATTTCGTCGTGCTTGGAATAGCTCTTTCGCAAGGTCTTGCCGTAATATACATCCTTGACCATCGATTATCACACTCCGTTTCGTAATTGACAAATGCTCAGCAAACACCAGGCAGCGTTGTTTGTTTATTACCTTTCGCTATTGCAAAAAATTGCTTCAGATGCTATCATAAACATACGCTGGCATGGTATGCGATAAACTTGCTTTTAATGTAAAAGCAAGTTATTCTATCATGTCTTCATTTTTTTGTCAATAATTTGATGCAAAATTTATTGGATTTTTACAAAAATTCAGGTGCATCCTAGGATTTTAGTACATTCTCCCCTTTCCATCACCCATCATTGGAGCGTAATTTTGCCCTTTGCTGAAAAGGCATATCGTTCAATTTGGATGTTTATTTGGACAAGGCAGATCATTCTAATCATTCTATTTAATACTACGCTTTATACATTAAATATTTATGTATCTCATGTCGAACGCAAAAGCCGTCATTCGGAAGACTTTTGCAAAATAATGAAATTTTTAAAATTAACTGTTGACAAATCCCTCCTTCATCGCTATAATAACCATGCTAATTTAAGCAAACACTTGCGAGAGTGCTGGAATTGGTAGACAGGCACGTTTGAGGGGCGTGTGTCTATGGCGTACGGGTTCAAGTCCCGTCTCTCGCACCAAATCGGCAAGCTTCTTTGAAGCTTGCCGATTTTACTTTATTCTCTTTTCACATACAAAAAAGCTTAACTCCACAAAATATATCCCTTACAAATACAAATAAACACAAAATACTGTTTTTTCGTACCGGAAACACAAAAT
>CAZIPP010000122.1:0-3144 GCA_964541215.1 uncultured Oscillospiraceae bacterium | reverse complement strand
TGAGACTAAATTTAAAACTAAAGAACCTTTGCCAAAAAGCTTTGCAGACGTTCGCTCTGAGGGTTGTCGAAAAGCTCGTTGGGAGTGTTTTCTTCGATGATCTTACCGCTGTCCATAAAGATAACACGGTCACCCACTTCACGGGCAAAGCCCATTTCGTGAGTAACGACCACCATGGTCATTCCCTCTTTTGCAAGGGACTTCATAACGTCCAGAACTTCCCCTACCATCTCGGGGTCGAGAGCGGAGGTAGGTTCGTCGAACAGCATTACCTCGGGTTCCATGCAAAGGGCGCGAACGATGGCGATACGCTGCTTCTGACCGCCTGAAAGCTGACTGGGATAGGCGTTGGCGCGGTCAGCAAGACCTACACGCTCAAGGAGAGCCATTGCCTTGGCTTCGGCTTCTTCCTTGGACTTTTTCAGCAGCTTCATGGGCGCCAGAGTCATGTTTTTCAGAATGGTCATATGGGGGAACAGGTTGAAGTGCTGGAACACCATGCCCATTCGCTGACGGTGGATGTTGATGTTGCACTTGGGGTCGGTGATATCGGTGCCATCAAAAACGATCTGACCGCCGGTGGGGACTTCCAGAAGGTTCAGACAGCGGAGGAATGTGGATTTGCCGCTGCCGGAAGGACCGATAACGACCACCACTTCACCTTTTTTGATATCGGCGCTAACGCCGTCCAGAGCCTTTATCTCGCCGCCCTTGAAGTGCTTTTCCAGATTGGAAACTTTAATAAGAGTATCAGTGATCACTGTTTCTCAGTCTCCTTTCAAGCTTGTTTACCAGCCATGTAAAGAACATGACCATAATAAGGTAGATAAGGGCGCAGGCGAAAAGGGGCATAAAAGCGTCGAATGTGCGTCCGCGAATGATGTCAGCGCCCTTGGTCAGATCCTGCAGGGCGATATAGCCGGAAACGGAGGTTTCCTTGAGCAATACGATGAACTCGTTACCGAGGGCGGGAAGAACGTTTTTGAATGCCTGGGGGATGATAATGTGGATCATGGTCTGGGTGAAGTTAAGACCAAGGCTTCGACCGGCTTCTGTCTGACCGGCATCAATAGACATGATACCGCTTCGGACGATCTCCGCAACGTAAGCGCCGGAATTTATACCGAATGCGATAACAGCGACCATGACTTTATTGTTGGAAGAAACAAAAATTATAAAATAAGCTATAAGCAGCTGGACGACCACAGGCGTGCCGCGGATAACGGTCAGATATATCCTGCAAATAAGGTTTGCAAGCTTAAGCAGGAACCATCCGGGACCTTTGCGCATGGTCTCGACATTTTTGTCGTGAGTGGAGCGGATGATGGCGATGACGATACCTACAACAAGACCTATCAGCAGGGCAAAGAAGGTTACCTTGAGAGTAACGCCCAGACCGTCCCACATGTATTTCCAACGGTTGTCGTCTATAAAGTTGAGTATGAACCTGGCTTTTTGATTTTCAAACCATTCGTTCATGGCGACAGCTCCTATTCTGCAGTGAATTTAAAGGGCGGCACAGTGGTGCCGCCCTGTTGTTGATTTGTCGATTTATTCGGCGGGGATGTACTTGGAAATGATGGAACCGATGGTGCCGTCAGCGGTCAGCTCTTCGAGAGCGGCGTTGATATCGGCCAGCAGCTGCTCATTTTCCTTGGAAATAGCGATAGCGTAATCTTCAACGGCGTAGGAAGTCTCGAGGATAACGAGACCTTCGTTGGCAGCAACAAAGCTCTTGGCGGGCTCGTTGTCGATGATGACGCAATCGACCTTGCCGGTGATCAGAGCCTGAACAGCGTCAGCGCCCTTGGAGTAACGTTCAACGCGGTCATCGCCGAAATCGTCGGTGCAGTAAATGTCGCCGGTGGTGTCCTGCTGAACACCTACAACGTATGCGGCGCCTTCAGCGTACAGGTCATCAACGGAAGCGATCTCGCTGCCTTCAGCAACGATGATAGCCTGAATACCGGTGGCATAGGTGTTGGAGAAGTTGATGGTCTGCAGACGTTCTTCTGTAACGGTCATGCCGGCTACGCCGATGTCTACCTTACCGGACTGAACAGCAGCGATGATGGAACCGAATTCCATGTCTTCGATCTGCAGGGTCATGCCCAGCTTTTCAGCGATGGCACCGGCGATCTCAGCGTCGATACCAACGATCTGCTCGTTCTCATAGTACTCGTAGGGAGGGAAAGCGGCGTTGGTGGCCATGGTCAGGACAGCAGCGTCGGCAGCGGGAGCTTCTTCAGCGGGAGCGGATTCTTCGGCAGGAGCTGCGGATTCTTTGGCAGTCTCAGAAGTGCAGGCGACCATAGCCAGAAGCATCATGGCAGCCAGAAGCAGTGCAATAAGTTTTTTCATGGTTTGTAAACCTCCAAATGTTACTTTGTTTTTGCATTTATGAAATGAATTATAATACAAATCACCTTTAATTTCAATGTATATTTTACCAAAAGACACCTGAATTGCGGGAAATAATAAAGGGAATTTGCAAAGTGGCAGAATTTACGCCTGTTCTTCGACGGATAAGAAGTATATAATCAGGGTAAGGAGAGTGAAGGTATATGAGTATTGAAAGAATCGAACGTATCAGCGGCGGTAAGCTGGCATTGGTGGTGAGCCGCTCAGAACTGGAAACAGACTATGGACTTGATATGGAAAAGGCTCACGCTTTGGCAGAGGAAGCCTTTGAAAAGAACGGGCTCACCATAGACGGACGGCTCCATATGGAACTGGAGGCTTTTACCGGAGCGGGCACTGTACTGATATTTGCCAGTATATTGGACGATGATTATTTTGCCTGCCGGTTCGACAGCTTTGATGAGCTGGCGGATGCAGCAAGGTCTCTGGATATGAGAAATTTCAGAGCTGAGCTGTTGGAATGTGATGGAAGCTACATAGCGGTATGCACCCACCCGTTTCCCTATGGGATAAGCGAGTTCGGGACTCAGCACAGTCTCCGGACGGCGCAGAAGGCGTGGCTGGAGGAACACGGAAAGCTATTGAGCCGCGATATATTTGGACAGCTGAAAACTGAAAAATAAAACGCACAGTGACCGACCGTCGAGTCGGTCGCTGTGTGAGACTGTAAACCTCGTAGAGTTCGCTGACAAAGTCAGCGAAAAAAGTTCAATATGAAATTTC
>CAZIPP010000121.1:0-3165 GCA_964541215.1 uncultured Oscillospiraceae bacterium | reverse complement strand
TCCTGAGCGGAGTAGCCGCCGCGGGTGGTGTCGGGGTCGTGGGACCACATGACCATGGTCTCGGTGTTCTTCATGGCGTCGTGCAGCATATCGAAGGGTTCGGGACCGCCGAGACGCCAGTAGTAGCCATAGGTATGGGGGGTGCCCCAGTGGAAGCCTTCCCAAGAGTCGGGGTTATCGGCTACACGGGTGTAACCCAGCATATTGAAGAAGCGCTTGAACAGGGAGATCTTATAGCCGCAAAGACCCCAGCTGTGGTGGGAAGAGGTGATAGCGGTAACGGCTTCCTTGCCGTAAGTCTCCTGAATACGCTTGGTTTCGCGGGCGACAAGACCAAGAGCCTCGTCCCAGGAAGCGCGGCGATAGCCGGACTTGCCGCGATTTTCGGTGTTGCGGTTCTGACCGTCGGGAGTTTCCACGAAGTCCTCACGGATCATGGGATACTTGATACGGTCATAGGAATAAGTACGATCCTTTTCGGTGAAGCCCAGCAGAGACAGGGTGGTCTTTCTCTGGGGGGTGTATTCCTTACCGTTGGCCTTGATGACCCAGCCGGCAGGATCGGTATCGTCAAGGACGATGGGGCGGACCCTACGGATGACTCCGTCAACCGTGTGGATGGTCAGGGGGCCGCCGACGCATATACTATGGGTGATTTTTTCTGCCATTGTCAGTGCCTCCTTACTTTATCTCGACCATTGCCTTGGCATAGTCGGAATTGGGATCGATCTCCACCATGTTGCCCACGTATTTGCCGTCTTTGTATTCAAAGCAGCGCATATCGAAAACTTCGACTACGGGGATCCAGTAAACCTTGCCGTCAGGTCCCTGATACTTGGAACCGGCATGGAACTTGTGGAGGATCATGGGGTTGCCGTCCTTGTCCTTGGCGGCGTTTGCGTAATTATCGTTGGTATAGGCGTTTACCATACCATACTTTTCAAAACGGCGCAGACCAACATTGGTCCAGCAGCCGCTGTCTTCTATACCCTTTTCGATAGCGGTAACTATCTGCTTGGTGGGCATACCATAGCCCTCAAAGCCTTCGTACCACACACGGAAAGCACAGGTGATCTCACTGGGACATGTAAGAATGTATTCCTTTGCCCACTGGGACACCTGTTCAGAGGTCATTGTCTTGGTTCCTTCCGGAACCCGGAAAGTCAGATTCATTGAACAGTCCTCCCAATAAATTCAGTTGCTTATGGTCTCGCCGGTCATGAAGTCAAAATCATCCACAGGCAAATTGCCGGTCATATCGAGGAACTCGATTATTCCCTGCTCAGCAGCGACCATAACGCCCAGATAGTGCATATTTTCACCAAAGGTGACATCAAATATCTGGTCTGCCAAAGTAGCCAGATTTTTGATCATTGCTCTGTTTTTTTCATTTATGTCGAAGCTTTTGCAGCGACCTTCCTCTGCGCCGAGGGGATGGATATAGCACTGATAGCTCCGAAATCTGCGGTCAATGTAAGCGTAAAGTATCTCATTTTTAGACAGCAAAGCCGCCATATGACCGTCTTCAAGCGCTTTCATCAGCTTGTCACCATCCTTGGCAAGAGGCGCCAAAGATACGTCGTTTTCGTGTTCCTGTTCGTTGTTGATGGGCTGATTATCCATGAGTTTTCTCCAATAAGCAACGTTTTGATGGTGCATTTCCTTTTCATAAGGGAAGGCCATCCGATTTCTCCAATGACCCCGGTCGGCATCCATAGGCAGATACCCTTAGGAACGCCGACTCGGAAACGCTTATTAATATATGGTCACGATCAGACAGGGTCTTCCATAAGCTCTTTTTCGAGGCGGAAGGCTTCGAACAGCTGATGGTCACGTTTGGCCAGAAGCTCGGCCATGTCAACGCCGGTGTAATCATAGAAACCCTTGCCGGTCTTGATACCCAGCTCGCCCTTTTCCACATGCTCTTCCAGAACGTGAGGCATTTCGTCGCCGTGTTCGGGCATGGTGTAGCTGTGGTTGCGGTAGTTGTTGGCAGTCATGTCCAGACCGCCGAAGTCCGCGCGCTTGCAAAGTCCCAGAACCATGGCTCTGGGGATGAAGCTGGCCTTGGCTGCACGGTCGATATCCTCGGGAGTGCAGTAGCCGTTGTCCAACAGGAAGAATACCTCACGGTTGAGGCACTGCTGCAGACGGTTGACAATGTAGCCCTGAATGAATTTATTCATCATAACAGCAGTCTTGCCGCACTTTTCAAGCAGGGCAACAACAGCGTCTGCCATTTCCTGAGGAGCGGATTCGCTCTTGACCACCTCTACCAGCGGAATGAGCTGGGGAGGAGAATACCAGTGAGCGATAACTACCTGAGGCAGGAGCTTCTCGGGCATGAATTCAAAAATATTCAAAGCGGAAGTGTTGGAAGCCAGAATAACGTTGGAGGGCAGAAGCTCTGCCAGCTGAGCATACAGCTCTGCCTTGGCATCCTTCTTCTCAACGATGGTCTCCATTACCATGTCGGCACCCTCAACAGCTTCAGCTACAGTGGAAGCAAAGCTGATGTGAGACAGTATCTCTTCAGCGGTCTTGCCTTCCAGCATATCTTCCTCAGCAAAGACCTGAAGGTTCTTATTCAGGGAAGCCAGAGCTTTTTCACGGGTAGCTTCGCTGCGGGTCCACATAACGATGTCGCATCCGCCCATGGCGAAAGTCTGAGCGATACCGGGACCCATGGTGCCTGCGCCCAGTACCGCGATCTTCTTGATTTCAAAAGACATTTTTCGATAAACCTCATGAGTTTAATCTTCGATTAAACTAATTAATAATTAATAGTTAATAATTAATAATTTCCTTTTGCACACACGGCAAAAGTCTCCGGCAGGGGCAATCCCCCGTCCCGCACTGACACGAAATTTTCTGCAGTGTAATATGGGCGGTCAACGGTCATTGACCGCCCATATTAATATTAATTATTAATTTCATTTACGCAGCGTGCTTATTCGTGCGCAATATGTAGGAATCGCAGAGATTAATAGGAGCCCTTCTCCCATGCAACGAGACGTACGAAGCCGCCGTCAGCCATTTCGCAGCGGAAGGGGATGGCAGCAATGATCATTCTCTTGCCGGTAACTTCGTCGATATCGCCGCCGGCGTTTTCGACGGTGCAGACGCCGTGCTGCATGTACAGACGATGGCAGGGCTCGTAGTCGG
>CAZIPP010000120.1:0-3208 GCA_964541215.1 uncultured Oscillospiraceae bacterium | reverse complement strand
AAAAAACTCGCAGTGTCATTCTGAGAGCAGCTTGCTGCTCGTGAGAATCCGTTCATTCTGCTAATTGCAGAGCAATTCAAACGGATTGCACGCCATCTTCGATGGCTCGCAATGACGCTGCGAGTTTTTTCAGCCCCAAAATCTATGTTTTCTTATTTGGAACTGCCTTTATGGCAGAGTTTAGGGTTTTAGTATATTGCGGTTGTCCGGCTATCCGCGCTTTCGGCGATACCCACGGATAACAAGTACGATTGCCACGATCAAAACCACCAGCGTTGCAACGGCTGCTATCAGCAGGAATATAACAGAGAAAATCGGAATACCATGTCCGCCTTCTGCGCCCGAAAACAGTGCCAGGTCTATCCGAGTGCCCACAAAAACAAAGAGAATTCCGACAATAAGCTGCCCCGGTATCATCAGCAGCCAGAGAAGAGGGGAAGCCTTCTTTTTTTTCATACAGTGCAGCTCCTTTCAAAAGTTACTGTAATTATACCTGAATAACGAAATCCTGTCCATCCGCCTGAAGCGTGTTTAAAACAAGACTGTTTGAGTGCGCAGAATTTTTGCAGATTTCTTAATTGTGTGATTTCGTCTCTATACGAAACGCAAATTTGTGTTATAATACAAATAACAATGAAAAACTACAGAAAAGGGGAAACAACTTATGGCAGCTATTGAGATGAACAGGGAACAGTTTGAACAGGCTGTTCAGAGCGACAAGCCTGTACTGGTAGAGTTTTTTGCTCCATGGTGCGTTTACTGCAAGCGGATAGGACCGGCTTATGAGAAGGTAGCCGAAGCTTATGGCGAGACCATGACCGTGGCAAAGGTCAGCATCGACGACGAAAAGCAGCTTGCCAGGGATCAGGGCGTCAAATCTATCCCAACTCTGATACTTTATAAAAATGGTGAGCCCATAGACTCTATCATAGCACCCAAATCCAAGGCAGAGATAGATCAGTTTATCCAGCAGACTTTGGAAAAGTAAGGAGGTTGCTTCCATGAGTGAAAACCGTATATATGATGTGATAGTTGTGGGCGGCGGTCCCGGTGGTTACACGGCAGCCCTGTACGCTGCCAGAGCGGGTCTTGACGTTGTTGTGCTTGAAAAGCTCTCCGCCGGTGGTCAGATGGCGATGTCACAGCAGATAGATAATTATCCCGGCTTTGAAGAAGGCATAGACGGATTTAGCCTTGCGGAAAAAATGCAGGCTCAGGCTGAACGCTTTGGAGCGGTCACTGAGTATGCGGAAGTCAGCGAAATGGATCTGACTTCACAGCCCAAGGCGATAGTATCCAGCGAAGGCACATTTTACGGAAAAACGGTAGTCCTTGCAACCGGTGCAACCAACAGAGAGCTGGGCGTTGAAAACGAACAGGATCTTGTCGGTCGCGGCGTGGCTTACTGCGCAGCCTGCGACGGTATGTTCTTCAAGGATATGACCGTTGTGATAGTTGGCGGCGGTAACTCTGCTGTAGCGGATGCGCTGGTTCTCAGCCGTATCGCCAAAAAAGTCATCATGGTACATCGCCGTGATACTCTCCGAGCCACTCAGGTATACCACAATCAGTTGATGAACACAGAAAACATTGAATTGCGCTGGAACAGCGCTGTTTCCGAACTGATTTATGAAGATGAATTGACCGGCGTTGTGCTTAAAGACGTAAACACAGCAGAAGAAACAGTCGTCCCCTGTGAAGGTCTGTTCATCAGCGTTGGCAGGATCCCGGCAACTGAACTGGTCGTCGGTCAGGTGGAACTGGACAATAGCGGATACATCGTGGCTGATGAGACCACCCAGACCAGTGTTCCCGGAGTATATGCTGTGGGTGACGTCAGAACAAAGCGTCTTCGTCAGGTCGTAACGGCTGTGGCAGACGGAGCCATGGCGGTCCATATGGCAGAGGAGTATCTGGCACAGCTAAAGTAAATATAATACCAAGGCTCTGCAGCAAAAGCTGCAGGGCTTTTTGCTTGTAGAATAGACAGTATTCATAAATCTTCCGGCTAAAAAATGCATTGTCCCATAAGTATTGTATTCGTATATTACATTTCAGGGCATAAAAACATACATTTCAGGAGAGAAGCACCCGAATAATATGATATTTACAATATAATGTGTCGAAAGATATCAATTTAAGCTGGGAGGACTCTCCGAATGAAGATGCTAAAAAGAGCCATAAGCATGCTGCTTGTGCTTTGCATGGTGCTGACTGTTGCACCTGTTTCGGCACTGGCTGTACTGCCATCCTACATATGGGACGTACTGCAGAAAAGCGATACGCTGTTCACGGGCACGGAAGCGGTGAATCCATTCACCGATGTATCCGCCAGCGACTGGTACTATGACGATGTGATGTATGTGCGTGCCAATGGATTTTTCAACGGCACTTCTGCCACGACCTTTGATCCCAACGGTACAATGACACGAGGAATGTTTGTTACCGTACTGGGACGCATGGCCGGCGTTGATACCGCTGCCTATGCAGGCGTGTCTGATTTTAGCGACGTTTCTGTTGATAAATACTATGCGCCTTACGTTGCATGGGCGTCCAAGCATGGTGTTACCACCGGTACCGGCGGCGGAAAGTTCTCTCCCGACGAACTTATTGACCGTCAGCAGTTGGCAACCTTTCTGGTGAGATATTTTGAAGCTTTTGATGTTATCTATACCGGCGGCGCAACAAATATTGACGACCCTGTGGATCTCGACAGCGCCGAAGACTGGGCAAAGGACTCGGTTAGCAAGCTGTGGAAGGCCGGCATTATGTACGGCACCGACGGTAAGGCTGCTCCCGGGGATGACGCAACGCGCGCATGGACTGCCGGTGTCTGCCATCGCGCCGACATCAATGTCAGGGTTTGGTACAAGGAACCCGGTGTTCGTTCTTCCAGAGTGAGTGTCGATCCTTCCGGTGAATTTGGCAGCGATATAGTTCTGGAAGGCGGAACAAGTGCGGATTCGGACTTTGTTATCAACCTTGAGCCCGACGAAGAAGAGATTGTTGATCCCGATCCCGAGTTCTGGTATGTCCGTTTTTACGACGGCGACAGACTTATTGATATCTTACCTGTTCTGAAGGGTTATCCTCTCAACAGGGTACCTGATGTTGAAAAATCCTCCAAAGCTGAACATATACTTATTGGTTACTACCTTGACCCTCAGTTTACCGAACCCTTCTACGCAAACAATAATGTTTACCGCAA
>CAZIPP010000119.1:0-3240 GCA_964541215.1 uncultured Oscillospiraceae bacterium | reverse complement strand
TTTATACGAAATTTATGCGAACTTTTTTCACCATTCGGTTTTACTTCGAAGTTGGAATAAACAGCCAATTTACTAAGCGCATATGACAAAAAACCAGTTGACGTATTAAATAGATTTAGTGTATAATAACTAAATAGCAGTGCCATTTGTATTTCTGTTACGGGAGGGTTTTGCTTTGGGTATCGCCATTGCTTTTGCGTCCGGAAAAGGCGGCACCGGCAAAACAACTGTAGCCGGAGCTGTGGCCGGCTGTCTGGGCGCCATGGGCAAAAAAGTCCTGTGCATCGACTGTGACGCAGGTTTGCGAAACATGGACATCATCCTTGGTATGAGCGATGTTTCTGTTATGACATACGCAGACGTTATCGAAGGCCGCATATCCCTTGAAGATGCAGCCATCGCCCACCACGAGCTGCAAGGAGTCTATTTGATAACCGCTCCGTTCAAACCTGATTACGATGAGCGGTCCATGCTCGGTTTTCGTGATATGCTTCTGGATGCCCGGGAAAACTACGACTACGTTTTTCTGGACGCTCCGGCAGGCATAGGTCCCGGCTTTGAGATGGCATGCAAATATGCCGACAAGGCGATAATAGTAGCTACCTGCGACCGAACCTCTTTGCGGGACGGCGAGCGCACTCATCAGCGGCTCCGTGCTCTTGGAGTGGACGACAATTGTCTGATCGTCAACCGTGTCAGCCGCAAGCTGCTGAAGTCCGTCGGCGCAACTATCGACGACGCCATGGACGAAACAGCGCTTCCCCTGCTCGGGCTCGTCCCCGAAGACCCTGCCGTATCCGTTGCCGCCGGTCTTGGCAAGGCGCTGATACTTTACCGCCGCAAAGGAGCTTCCATTGCCATGCTCCACATTGCCCGACGCATGGAGGGTATAAAAACCCCCATAATGAAGATAAAATAATATTTGTTACATAAAATAATACGAAAGGATACACAGTTATGAACATTACCTTGATGTCTCACGACACCAAAAAAGAACTTATGGTCCAGTTTTGCATAGCTTACAGAGGCATATTAGCCAAACATAATATCTGCGCCACCAACACTACCGGAAAACTGGTCTCAGAAGCCACAGGTTTGCCCATAACTCTTTTCCTTCCCCGGGCTCAGGGTGGTGTCCAGCAGGTCGGCGCCCGCATTGCCTATAATGAGATAGATCTGGTTCTGTATTTCACCGATCCCAATGTTTATGACGCTCAGCAAGACAAGAGCCTTCTTGAGATACTGCGCCTGTGCGACCTTCACAATGTTCCCATCGCCACCAACGTTGCCACAGCTGAAATGCTCATCCTCGGTCTGCAGCGCGGTGACCTCGACTGGCGTATGGTCATAAACCCGAAAAGTAAAATAAACCTCATTTGATTTTTGGAGCCTTTATTCATTGACAGTTTTTCTGTTAATGATATAATACATTCATAACGCAAAGACGAGGAAGCAGTATGCCTGCGGAGTTCATCAGAGAAGGCGGTCTTTGGCTGTGAGCCGCCGGACAACACAGGTTGAAGGACATCCTCCGAGCGGGCGGTGAGAGCCGCACGGTCTGCCCACGACACGGGCATAAAAGGACGCAGATCCTGCGTCGAAATTGGGTGGCACCACGAAGCGAATCATACGCTCTCGTCCCATGTATCGGGACGGGAGCGTTTATTTTAGCCAACTATCAAAACTAATCGGCAATAACTGTTTGAGGCTGCTGCCCGGCAGTCTCCCAAATTCTTGGTTATTCACTATTAGTTTCAGCAAATGAGTTTAAAACAGTAACTTTTATCTGATAAAAGGAGACAAACAATGGAACGAATCAAACCTCGTACCCTGTCCGGCTTTATGGAACTGCAGCCGGATAGCCAGATGCTTTTCGAGCGCATGCTGGAAACTTTGAGAGACACCTATTCACGCTACGGTTTTACCCCGCTGGACACTCCCATTATCGAAGCTGCTGAAATACTCCTTGCCAAAGGCGGCGGCGAGACCGAAAAGCAGATCTACCGTTTCACCAAGGGCGACAGTGACCTTGCTTTGCGGTTCGACCTTACCGTTCCTCTGGCAAAATACGTTGCTCTCAATTACGGAAAGCTTACCTTCCCCTTCCGCAGATTCCAGATAGGAAAGGTATACCGCGGCGAACGTGCCCAGCGCGGCAGATTCCGCGAATTCTATCAGGCTGATATCGACATTATCGGAGACGGCAAGCTGGACATCATCAACGAAGCAGAGATCCCCGGCATCATCTATCAGGCCTTCAACAACCTTGGTCTGAAACGTTTTAAGATCCGCATCAACAACCGCAAAATACTCAACGGCTTCTACGCCATGCTTGACCTCACCGAAAAATCCGGCGATGTTATGCGCACCATCGACAAGCTGGATAAGATCGGCGCCGAAAAGGTCAAAGAACTCCTGTTGGAAGACGGCGTTCCTGCCGACAAGGCAGACGCGATCATGCAGTTTATAGCCATCACCGGCGGCAATGATGCCATTTTGAACGCACTGGAAAGCTACCGCGGCAAGAACGAGCTGTTCGACACCGGTCTGGACGAGCTTGCCACCGTTTGCCGTTATCTTTCAGCTTTTGGCGTTCCCGAAGAAAACTTTGAAGTTGATCTTACCATCGCCAGAGGTCTTGACTACTATACCGGCACCGTTTACGAAACCATGATGCTGGATCACCCCGAGATCGGCTCCATCTGTTCCGGAGGTCGTTACGACAACCTTGCCGAGTATTATATAGATAAGCCTCTGCCCGGCGTTGGCATTTCCATCGGTCTGACACGACTGTTCTATGTCCTTGGTGAGCAGGGCTACCTGAACACCGATCTGGTCACCGCTCCTGCGGATGTGCTGATCCTGCCCATGACCGACGACCTGACCTACGCCATTCAAACCGCCACTTATCTGCGCAATGCAGGCATCCGCACTCAGCTCCACTGCGAAAAGAAAAAATTCAAGGCCAAGATCTCCTATGCCGACAAACTGGGTATTCCGTTTGTTGTGTTCATAGGTGAGGACGAGGTTGCAGGCAATGTCATCACACTCAAGGATATGGACATGGGCACTCAGGAAACCCTTCCCGCAGAAGAAGCTCTGAGCCGCATATTCCATGGTCTTGGTCTCAAAAACTGCGGAACACCCATCAGGGAATAATTGCTGATACAATCAGCAATTATTCCTTCAGACTGTCAAAAAACCTCGTAGAGTTCGCTGACGAAGTCAGCGAATAAAGTC
>CAZIPP010000118.1:0-3280 GCA_964541215.1 uncultured Oscillospiraceae bacterium | reverse complement strand
CTGTTGGCTCTGCGCTGTAATTCAGGGTACGGCTGACCATTCTCAGGCTGTGGAGCAGTCTTTCATTTGAGTCCATATTGGCAATGTTGTGATGTCCGTGATGCTCGCCGTTCTCATGCCCCTCATGGTGGTGATGATGGTGCCCGCCGTTTTCGGGCAGCTTGCCGGTTTCGGCGTATTCTCTGCCGGTGGGGCAGTGAGGCGCGCTGAGGTCGCAGTGTCTTCCGCAGCCGGGGCAGGTGTTGTTATTTTTATTTATATCCATGGTGTAACCTCCCTTTTGTTTTTGTTAGGTACCTTTATAATATACTATAGCTTCTCATTTGTCAAGGTACCTAATAAATATTTTTATAAAAAAACTCTTTGCTTGCAGTACCGGTAAATAAGTTGTATAATTTAGATGTGAAATGATATTGAAAAGGAGAATGAACATGCATTGTAAATCCTTCAAAGACGAAAAACTGTCATGTCTTGGTATGGGCAACATGCGTCTGCCCACCATCGGTGATGGTCGCGACGCTCCCATCGATTACGAAAAGTCTGCCGAGATAATCGACTATGCCATGAAAAACGGCATCAATTATTACGACACCGCTTACGTTTATTTCAACGGCGGTTCGGAAAAGTTCCTGGGCACCGTTATGCCCAAATATCCCAGAGACAGCTATAATCTTGCCACCAAGTTCAACATCGGCGCCAACCCCGACTATGAAGCTGTTTTTGCCGAGCAGCTTGAGCGCCTGAATACCGACCACATTGATTTTTACCTGCTCCACGCCATGATGGACAACAACGCCGATACATACCTCAACAGCGGCTGTATCGACTACTTCCTGAAGATGAAGGCTGAGGGCAAGATACGCTATCTCGGTTTCTCCTCCCACGCTTCCGTTCCCGTTCTCGAAAAGGTTGCCAGCCACCATCAGTGGGACTTTGCCCAGATCCAGCTGAACTATCTGGACTGGACCTTGCAGGACGCCAAGGGTCAGTACGAGGTCCTGACCTCCCGCAATATCCCCATAGTTGTTATGGAGCCTGTTCGCGGTGGTCGTCTGGCTTCCCTGTCTCCCAAGGCTGACGAGCTGCTCAAAGCCGCTCAGCCCGACTGGTCTATCGCTTCCTGGGCTTTCCGCTGGCTCATGCGTCTGGACAATGTTCAGGTCGTCCTGTCCGGTATGTCCAACATGGAACAGATAGAAGACAACGTAAACACCTTTACGGAGTACCGACCTCTGACCGACGAACAGGTGGCCATCCTTGAAAAAGCATGCGATATCTTCCGTGCCGAATTTACCGTACCCTGCACCGCCTGCCGCTACTGTATAGACGGATGTCCCGCAGGTATCGAGATTCCCGGCGTTATGAGCGGCTACAACAAATATAAGCTGGACGGTCCCATGGGACTTGGCGCCATCATGGGCATCGACCCCGGTCCCAAGGACTGCGTAGGCTGTGCCGCCTGTGAATCCGTATGTCCTCAGAGCATCGGCATTTCCTCCATCATGGCTGAGCTGGCAGAAGTCAAAATGCCTCCCAGACCGTAAGCGAGGAAAACCAAATGGCTGTAATTTCTATTGGTCAGACCGGTCTTTCTGCCGAGCAGAACGGTTTCGGCGCTCTGCCCATCCAGCGCATTTCCAAAGCTGACGCTGTTTATCTGCTTCGCAAGGCTTACGATGGTGGCATGAGATTTTTTGATACTGCCAGAGCCTATTCCGACAGCGAAGAAAAGGTAGGCGCCGCCTTTGAGGGCATGAGGGAGAAGGTCATAATCGCCACCAAGACCGGCGCTCAGACCGCCGAGGACTTTTGGAAAGACCTTGACACGAGCCTGACAAAGCTCAAAACCGACTATATCGACATTTACCAGTTCCACAACCCGTCCTTTATCCCTGTACCCGGCCACGAAAGCGGACTGTATGAAGCTATTGTGGAAGCGAAGCGTCAGGGCAAGATACGCCATATCGGCATCACCAACCACAGCCTTGCTCTGGCGGGTGAGATAATCGAATCCGGCTTGTACGAAACTATCCAGTACCCCATGAGCTATCTCAGCACCGATGAGGAGCTGGCTTTGGTAAAGGCTGCGGAGGAAAAGGGCATGGCGTTTATCGCCATGAAGGCACTGGCAGGTGGGCTTATAACCCATTCCGCCGCCGCCTGCGCGTATCTGACACGGTATAAAAACCTTATCCCCATCTGGGGCGTACAGCGTGAAAGCGAGCTGGACGAGTTTTTGTCCTACATTCCCAAGGCTCCCGAGCTGACAGACGAAATGGTGTCTGTTATCGAAAAGGACAGGGCTCAGCTTCAGGGCGATTTCTGCCGTGGCTGCGGCTACTGTATGCCATGTCCTATGGATATCGTTATCCCCGTTTCTGCCAGAGTTTCGCTGATGCTCAGACGTGCTCCGCTGGCTATTTCCCTCAACGATGAGACAAAAGAGCAGATGCAGCGGGTGGAAAACTGCATCGAGTGCGGTCAGTGCGCCGCAAAATGTCCGTATCATCTGAATACTCCCGAGCTTTTGAAGCGCAATTATAAGGATTATATGGAAGTTCTGGCGGGCAAACCGCTGTAAAATGAAAAGCAATCATCCCACCAAGAACGGCGGGATGATTGCTTTTTCAGTTATTTCAAAACCAATATCAGAACAACTATAAAAATGATGATCGCGGCGGCAATAAGACCAAACCAGTCGGTTTTGCGTTTGTAATTTTTAGGAGTACCGGTACGACCCCATTTTGTCATGTCGATTGCCGCCTTGGCATACTTGGCTTTTATAATTCGCTGCTGTTCCTGATATCGCTGATTTCGTGGGATCTGGCTGTAACCGCCTGCCACGTTAAACACCTCCTGATACGGATGGTTGATTATCCTTCAAATATTCCCTTGACCGAGCCTGCCAGTCCTGCAAGACCCTGAATCTCTGAGGGGACGATTATCTTTGTAGCCTGACCGTCGGCAGCCTTTTCAAAGGCTTCCAGAGCCTTGAGCTTGATGACCTGATCGTTGGGGCAGGCATCGTTGAGCATCTTGATGGAATCTGCCAAAGCCTGCTGGACTCTCAGAATAGCCTGAGCCTCACCTTCCGCCTTCAGTATCCGTGCCTGCTTTTCAGCATCGGCGCGAAGAATGGCGGATTCTCTTTCGCCCTCTGCCACCAGAATGGCGGACTGCTTGGTGCCTTCGGCCTGCAGGATAGCCTGACGGCGTTCGCGCTCGGCCTTCATCTGCTTTTCCATGGAGTTCTGGATATCGGTGGGAGGCAGAATGTTCT
>CAZIPP010000117.1:0-3311 GCA_964541215.1 uncultured Oscillospiraceae bacterium | reverse complement strand
TTGTCATTGTCTTCCCCACGAAGCCGGAAGGGCGTCCAACTGCCAGTCCGTCAGCTTCAGTTACTCCTGTCAAGCCAAAATCCTGAACACAAACTTCGTTATGCTTCCCGGTAGCCATGCCCACCAACATACACGGACACTGAACAGGCTCTACGAAAAAGCAATGTACAGCATTCCCAAACCTGCGTTTCAGCCCATATGCGACTCCTCCGGGCGCACCACCGACACCACATGGCAGGTAAACGATAAGTGGGTGATTTTCGTCTACGATAACTTTCTGCTCATCCAGCTGTTTTGCCAGTCTTTCAGCAGCAACAGCATAGCCTAAGAACAAATCCACAGAATTCTCGTCATCAACGAAATAGCTCATTTCGTCTGCGTCCGAATTCCGTCTCCCCTCCTCGACCGCCTTGCTGTAATCATCAGCATATTCAACAACGGTCACACCCTTTGAGCGCAGCATATCTTTCTTCCACTGACGAGCATCAGAAGACATATGAACAATAACCTTAAACCCCAACGCAGCAGCAGTTATTCCAATGCTAAGTCCAAGATTTCCTGTTGAACCGACCTGTATCGTATACCTTCCGAAGAATTCTTTCATCCCGCAAAGCACGGAATAATCATCACTCTCTTTCAGGACGCCTTCACCGAGCGCAAGTGTCTCCGCGTGTTTCAGCACTTCGTATACTCCGCCTCTGGCCTTCACCGAACCGGCTATAGCAAGATGGCTGTCCATTTTCAAAAACAGTCTGCCTGTGATCTCTGCACCATCGCTGTTCATAACAGCTTTCATTTTATCTATTTCTTTCAAAGGAGACTCTATGATGCCATCAGGACAGTCTTCAAACACTTTTGCAAGAAAAGGTCGAAACCTCTCCAGCCGTTTAGACGCGTCAGCTATCTGTTCATCGCTCACAGTGAAAGAAGCTTCTTCTGCATTTTTCAAGCATGGGTTTATCCACAAAGTCTCTTTTGCCGCCGAAATGTCTTTCAATACTTCCATCAGGTTCAGTCTCCTTTAATTTTCTTAAATCGCGCAGCTGCATACTGAGCACATAATCCTGTAAACAAGCCTGTAATGACCGCTGATATCATCAGGATCGGCAAGTACGCCAACAACGAAGGTGTCGAAGTAATAGCTATTGCAGCGAGTATCTGACCAATATTATGAAATACCGCTCCAATTATGCTGATAACCCACATTTGTTTTTCTGTCAGTATTCTCGATGCAAAGCACATGGATATATAGCAAAGCACCGCTCCACTAACGCTGTACAGCATGGCAGAAACAGTACCGCAAACAAGGCTGCCCAGAATTATCCGCAGGAACAGAACCATTCCCGCTTCTTTTTTTCCCAAAGTCCACATAGCAAACAACGTTACCGCGTTTGCAAGTCCAAGCTTGACACCGGGAACAGGTATTGGTACCGGTATTTGATTTTCAACGACAAATATGACTAGCGCCACCGCCGTAAGCAGCGCGATCCTTGTAAGTTTTCTGGTATCCAAACATCAGTCCTCCGGTAGGTTTATGCAATAATTATAGCTCTCGTTGCGTTTTTTTACAATCATTGTTTATATTTCGCAAGATTTTTCTTTACATAATATTTTTTCTATTGTTTTATTTTTTGTCTTATTGTATAATTTGATATATAAAAGAACATAAGGGGGTAATTACATGGATAACAACGAATATATCCCTGAAATTTCCGAAGAGCAAAGATTGGCAGACCTTGCGGAACGCAAACGCAAACGTGCTGAACTGCGCAGAAAGAGAATAATGCGTCAGCGCATCATGTATGGCGTTGTCCTGGCAGTTATCATTCTCCTTATCATACTTATAGCAAAAGGCTGTTCCGGTGGTAGCTCGCAGGAGGAAGTCGCTCCTGTCGAAAGCGCCGCTCTGGCAGTATTTCCCACTCCACATCCCGATGATCTGGATGTGCTGAACGCAAAAAACCAAGAAGACGAACCGGAAGTCAATGCAACTACCTTTACCCTGTCCGCTGTCGGCGATATCATGGTATATGAAGAGCAGATGACAGACGCCCTTGATTCCGCTACAGGCAGCTATGATTTTTCTCATTGCCTGACTCAAATAAGCAAATATACTTCCGCTTCCGATATTTGCGTTGGCACTCTCGAGACCACCTTTGCAGGCGCAGATGCAGGTTATCAGGGCAAACCCGACTTTAACGCTCCCGAATCCCTTGCTGCTGACCTATCCGGAGCAGGTTTTGATATTCTGTCCACCGCATGTACATACAGCCTCCAGCACGGCATCACCGGTCTTATTTCAACAATCAAAAATGTGCGTAATTCCGGTATGGACAATGTAGGTACCTACTACACTCAGGAAGATCGTTCATCCTCCGGTGGCGTTGTCATTAAAGAAGTCAACGGACTGAAGATTGGTTTCCTTGCATATACCAAGGGCTGTAATGGTCTGTCCATTCCTGAAGGTTATGAGTATTCTGTAAATGTTCTGTACAACGATTATTCAACTTATTTTTCCGAGATAAATGAAACTCAAATACTTGCTGACCTGACTGCTGCAAAAGCCTTGGATTGCGATGTACTCGTGGCAATACTCCATTGGGGTGCCGAATACGAAACAACTCCCAGCGACGATCAGAACACTATTGCAAATCTGATGTTTGAAAATGGTGTTGATATCATTCTCGGCAGCCATCCTCATTACCTCCAGCCCTATGAAACACGCACAGTCACTACGGTAGACGGTGAAGAAAAGCAGGTATTTGTAGCATATTCTCTTGGCAACTTTATGTCTGCCATGTCCAAGGAATACAGCAATGATTCCATGATACTCAATCTCACCGTTTCTGTTGATAACGAAACCGGAAAGCTGAGTTTTGACAATGTGAACTATGTTCCTATTTATCTGTCTTCTCAGTCAAACCGCTTTGTAGTCTATGATATCAACCAGTCCATCGCAGACTTCAATGCAGGCAGCAGCACCATCAGTGATGATCTTTATGCTACCATGCGTCAGTCTCTTGAAAACATTCACAACCGCGTTGGCTCCGAAGGTGACATTGCAAACCAGATAGCCATTGAGGCGACTCCAATTCTTGGCGGTGCAGAAGATACCGTCAGTGAAACTTTGGAACCTTCTGCCGAGGCTTCTCCCGAAGCCAGCTCCGCAACCGGTGAAGCTGAAACTGAGGTTTCACCCGCTGCATAGAATAGTATAAGATAATAATATAGCGTACAGGTCACCCTGTACGCTATATTTGAGACTGTCAAAAAACCTCGTAGAGTTCGCTGACGAAGTCAGCGAATAAAGT
>CAZIPP010000116.1:0-3323 GCA_964541215.1 uncultured Oscillospiraceae bacterium | reverse complement strand
ACGCAAAATGATGTATGCCTACGGCATATTGATGTATCACTTCGTGATTATAAAATTATTAAAGGACGATATCCGTGGATATCGTCCTTTTCCATAATGTTTTCGCAGAAAACATATCATGGGCGAAGCCTGCATCATACGCCGAAGGCGTACATCATGGATTTGCGAAGCAAATACGCATCATTGGCAGTTGCGGAAATCCCTTTCCGCAACTGCCTTAAGCCGGCTTTTTTCAATTTATATCTGACTTGCCACAGCCCATGCTTCACGATAACCCTTGCGCAGGTCACCGCCAAACTCGGAGCAGTCGCCTATCATGTAGAAATCGGGAGCCGCGTCGGAGTAGGCAAGCGCCGCGTCGGAGCTGCGGTTCATGCCGCCGGAGATGACAACATCGTCACATTCCAGAACATGCTCGTTGCCGTCGGCGTCCTTATAGACGACCTTGCCGCCGCCAACCTCAACGGTGGTGGCCTGAGTGATGGTTTTGAGATTGGGATATCTCTGCCATTCGGGAGAAGTTCCCATGGGGGAAGCGTTGGGACCTCTGTCTATCCATGTCATGGTGATGTAATGGGGATGGTTTGCATCGGGAGCGACCTCGGTCTGGCGGGTAAGAGCAATAACGTCCTTGCCCTTCTGAGCCAGATGGATGGCAGTTTCGATGCCGGATTCGGCAGCGCCAACCAGAACGATCTTCTGACCAAGCTCATCTTCCCTGCCCCATACCTGAGAGATAACACGGACATTATCAGCCATGGAACCGTCATCGTTGGTGATGCCCTTGATGGGAGGCAGGTTGGGAGTTGCGCCGGTGGCAGCAATGATAACGTCGTAGTTCTGAGCTTCCAGATCGGCAGCCTCGGGAGCGCAGTTCAGGACCACCTTGATGGCGCTCTTTTCGACCTGACGGATAAGCCAGTCGCGATGGTTGCGGATGGGCCACTTGAATGCCATATAGTCGGAATAGCTCAGCTGACCGCCCAGCTTGCCGGACTTTTCAAACAGGGTGACCTTGTGACCGCGCTCAGCGGTGTACAGGGCGGCTCTCATGCCGACGGGACCGCCGCCGATAACGGCGACTTTCTTTATCTTTTCAACAGGCTCGGTCAGGCGTTTTACCTTGGTCTCAAGACCCATCTGGGGATTGACGGAGCAGAATACCAGCCACGGACCCTTGAAGCCAACACCGTGACATTTGTTGCACCAGATACAGGGGGTAACGTCCTCGCCGCGACCCTCTTTTGCCTTTTTCAGCAGCTCAGGCTCCGCAAACAGACCGCGACCGATGCTGATGATATCGCAGATGCCCTCTGCCAGATAGCCTTCGATCTCGTCCAGATCCTGGAAACCGCCGTTGATGGCAACAGCCTGCTTTACGCCGAGAGCTTTCAGCTCGCGGGCGTAATCGGTGACCTTATGGTCGCCAATGTGGGCAAAGGTGAAGCCGGTGGGATGGGAAGCGACAACATCACGCTCACGGATGGTAACGATATCGATAAGCCCTTCATAAAGCTTCAGCGCCTCTGCCAGCTCAGCGGTGGTGTACTGGTCGCACTCACCGGCAACGATGGTCTCAACAAGGAAATCCTTGCCGAAAGCCTTTTTCAGCCTGGTGAGGGACTGACGCTGGAACAGGGTTCGGCTTTCCAGAGTCTGGTTGCCGTATTCGTCCTCGCGCTTGTTGCCGCGGTTGGGAGCAAAGCTGAGCATAAAGGTTATCATGTCAACACCGGCAAGACGGTATTCGTCCACCTTGGCTATCCACCGGTCGATGACTTCGTCCATCATCTCCACGGGAAGAGCCTGCTGGGGAGTTCCTCCGCCAACCATTCCGGGGAAACCACGTCCGGGTCCGCCGTTGAGGGAATAGCCCTCGGGAAAGTCCTGGGAAATCATCATGGTGACCTTGGAGCCATAGAAATGGACAGCTTCGGTCAGCTGGTTGATATAGTTCCATGTGCCGGGCTTGGAAGTGTCGAACATGGGCATGTGCAGACTGTCGGCAAGACCAACAGTGTGCTGCAGGGGGTTGTTCCATTCGTTCATGTTGATGTAGGCGGCGCCTGCCTTGGCAAGATTCGCGTGGAAGGTTATGTAAGCGTCGTTGGGCTGGTCTTCGTTGCCCACCAGAAAGTGAACGGGTGCCACAGGGAAACCGATGCGGTTTTTGAGGACAGCACCGTTGATCTTCAGGGGAGACAGAAGGTGCGGATAAGTTTTCTTCATTTTATTTCCTCCAATATTTTCTGAATCATTATAATTCTAACTGTTTTTTATTGAAAATGCAATAGTCGCAGACAGTTAACAGTCCTCTCTGCAAGCCCCTCGATGCGGCGATTTGGGTCATTCACGATGGGTAAGCCTTCTTTACTGATACACTTTACGCAAAACGCGAACAAAATTCAGTATGATTTGCTTTAATTGTGGCAATTTTGCTTTGTCCATTGACACAAATAACACATTTGTGCTACAATTCATTGGGCTTCCACAGGAACCGACATTATTCGCAAGAAGGTACATCGATATGCACACAGGATATGATCCCAACGTTAGGCACGACTTTGACTATTGGACAGTGGACAAGCTGGTAAAATGGAACAGCTGCGATCTGCTGGAGCTGTTCCACACGCTGGACGCTCCCGACCCCGAAGAGATGAACGGCGAATTTCTTGTTCGCTATCCTCTTTACCGTGAAGAGGAGGTTCAGACCTTTTATTCCGACCCCAACGGCAATGGTCGCGGATCCCACCATCTCGGCAAAGCCCTTAACCCCGATCTGCCCCACAAGGACTGCCCCGGCGAGGGCTATAACTGGTGGCTGAGAAACGGCAAGGTTGAGCGTTTTTCCCGCTTTGCGTGGAAGATCGGTCCCTCCACCATCGATGGCCGTCCCGCTCTGCTGGCAGACTACTGTTATTTTGATAACCTGTCCAAAAACGGGCAGATGGGTCAGCACGACGAGATGCGTCGGGTAAAGCCCAATCTGTATCTGTGCATCGCTTACGATAGAGTATGGCCCCGTCCTCCCTTCAAGTTCGGCTGGAACTTTGAAGAAAACCGCTCAAAAGAGACTGTATTTTTCCTCCACGGACCTGTCTTCCCATGGCAGGGAGTGGACGATCCCGAAAAAGAACCCGAAATGCTGTAAGCTTTTCGGGTTCTTTGAGCGTGTCAAAATAGTCCGTTGGACTATTTTGACAGCCTGAGGTCAGCTCCGCTGACCTGATGTTCAGAAATGACAGCATTCTCCTGACCCCTGACACCTGTAAAAAATCTCGCCTTTTGGCGAGATTTTTTACACAACCTGGAAAATATAGAAC
>CAZIPP010000115.1:0-3341 GCA_964541215.1 uncultured Oscillospiraceae bacterium | reverse complement strand
TTGCTTATATAGGTTCCTTTGGTGAAACTGTTTACAGATATCGCAAATATGTAAAAAAATAAGAAATAGGGCTGTCCTGCTTTTGCTGGACAGCCCGTTTTGTGCTGTAACTCAAGAAACGCTTTTGTGCATAATAATCAGGTTTATTCCACCTTACCCAACGCGGCAGCATATACAACAAACTGCTGATCCTGAGCATTGGATTCGCTGCCGTCGAGACCAAGAAGCTCATCAGCTTCTTTTTGGCGATATGCGCCTATGGCGCAAGCGCCGCAGCCCACTGACGCGGCGGCAAGATAAAGGTTTTCACATACATGACCTGCGTCCAACAGAGCATATTTCTGACCTTGCAGAGCATACCGCCATTCGGTGCGGTAGGGAACAGCTGCCCAGATGAATGCTACGGCAGACTCAGCATAAAAACTCTGACCGCCAAAAGCGTAGGCGACATCAGTGGTAAGGTTCTCACGAGTTCCCATATACCCCAGCTTATGACCTGATGGGATATAGTGATAAATGCCCTGCTCCAAACCTTCCACGCGGTTAATCACAAGGTAAGTCTCGATAGGCTGGCGAGCTCCGGCGGAAGGAACCGTCCGCATCGATGCTTTGTTGCGCTTGCCGATGACCATGCGTTCACCCTGAGTTATCCATAACAGCCATGAAAGTTCACCAATTGAAAGACACTCATCAGTAAAGCTGCGTTTTGAATTTCGTCCGTTCATGATCTCAAATAGATCATTGTTGGAGATGTAAGCTTTGTAATCAGTGGGCAGATCATAAACTGCCTTATATTCTCGTTCGGCGTACAGGGGAGGCTGGGGAAGACCTACATTCTGGTCTGGCTCAGCAGAGAATTCGCCGTGACCTTTCATAACTTGTCTGTTTATTTTTATCTGCATCAAAGTTTTTTCATCCACAGTTATCATTCCTTTCAAAATTATTATATCAACAAAATTCAGTAACGCAATATATTATTCGGTTTACTTTCACGCAATGATGTGTTAAAATATAAAAGGAAAGGGGACGGTCAAATGGGTAAAAAAAACCTTGGAGCCAACAATAAGCTTTATGCGGCAATTCTGCGGCTTGAAAATGAGGAAGAGTGCAAAAGCTTTTTCTCTGATCTTTGCACGATCAATGAACTTCTTGCTATGGAACAGCGTTTTAAAGTCGCCCAACTTCTGGATGAAGGATATATCTACAACGATATAGTTGAAAAGACAGGCGCCAGCTCTGCCACCATAAGCAGAGTCAGCCGTGCCCTTAATTACGGCGAGGACGGTTACAGAACAGTTCTCGACAGAATGAAAAGTGATAATGATGAGTGAATATGGAATCCTTGCCGGGTGCTATGATGAATTGACCCGGGATATTGACTATGCATCTTTTGCGGACTTTTATGAAGAGATTTTTCGTGCCGAAGGCATAGAAGTAAAATCTATGCTGGATCTTGCCTGCGGCACCGGTACCCTTACTTGCCTGCTGGCAGACAGAGGATATGAGCTTATCGGCGTTGACCGTTCTATTGAGATGCTTTCTGAAGCCTTTGATAAGGCTCAGAATGTGCAAGGGATAAGGCCGCTGTTTTTGAATCAGGATATGACCAGGCTGGATCTTTACGGTACGGTTGACTGTGCTGTGTGCTGTTTGGATGGCATAAACTACTTAACCGATCCTGATGATGCGGGAAAGGTATTTGGTCGTCTTAAATTCTTTATAAACCCCAACGGACTTTTTATCTTTGATATCAATTCCGCATACAAACTCAGAGGTTTGGACGGCGGAATGTTTATTGATGAAGACGAAAACTCATACTGTGTATGGCGTACAGAGTTCAGCAAAGAAAACAACCTGTGCTTTTATGGTATGGATATTTTTAAAAAGCAGAAAAGCGGTCTTTGGAGACGTGGTTCGGAGGAACATTATGAGTATGCATATTCCCCTGAACAGTTGAAGCAGTTGCTTGAAGAAAATGGTTTTCATGGTATAAAGTTTTATGCAGACAGAAAATTGGATGCACCCAAAGAGGATGAACTTAGAATCTTTATTACAGCCAGGAGAGATAATTACTGATGTCGGATAAACTTATCAGAGCTATATCGCACGACGGTTTTGTGCAGGCCGTTGCAATATCTTCAAGGGAAATAGTAGAACGCGCAAGGCAGATACACAAATGTGAGCCTGTGGCATGTGCGGCACTTGGCAGAGTGCTGACTGCTGCTTCCATGCTTGGCAATGCGCTGAAGGTCGAGGGCAGTTCCGTCACTTTGCAGGTCAAAGGCGGTGGTCCGCTGGGTACTGTTCTTGCCGTAGGTGATGAATTCGGCAATGTTCGCGGATATGTGCAGAACCCCGGTCTTGCTATTATGGAAAAGTATCAGGGTAAACTGGACGTTGGTGCCGCTGTTGGTACCGAAGGTTCGCTTACTGTTATAAAAGACCTGAATATGAAAGAGCCTTATGTTGGCAGTATCGCTCTTGTCAGTGGAGAGATCGCCGAAGACCTTACCGCATATTTGGCTGAGAGTGAGCAGATACCTTCCGCTGTTGCACTTGGCGTCCTTGTAGACAGAGACAGAACTGTCAGAGCTGCCGGAGGATATATCATCCAGCTGCTTCCCGGCGCAGGTGATGATGTAATTGAAAAGCTTGAAAAGGGAATAAGCCAAGCAGGTAATGTAACTGCTATGCTCGACAGTGGCATGGGTCCTTTGGAGATGCTTCAGGCAGTTATGGGAGATCTTGGGGTTGAAGTTCTTGAGGAGTGCGATGTGGCGTATAAATGTTATTGCTCCAGAGAACGCGTTACAGGTGTTTTGCTGAGCCTAGGTAAAGAAGAACTCACTCAGCTTGCAGATGATCAGGAGACTGCCGAAGTCGAATGCCGTTTCTGCGATGTTATCTATAAGTTTACTGCCGATGAGATCCGTCAACTGCTGGCAGAGTTGTAACGTAACCGTATTTATTCCGGGAAGCTATGCTGACCGGAATAAATAGTCTTTTTATAATATGCATTGTTTTCGCGATATTTCGGCTGAAAAAATAAATTTAAAAAATTGCAAATTTATGGTTGACAATTCGGGAAACCTTTAGTATAATAGGCTTCGCCGCAATCGCGAATGGGAGCATAGCTCAGCTGGGAGAGCACATGCCTTACAAGCATGGGGTCACAGGTTCGAGCCCTGTTGTTCCCACCATTTGGCCCGGTAGTTCAGTTGGTTAGAACGCCAGCCTGTCACGCTGGAGGTCGACGGTTCGAGCCCGTTCCGGGTCGCCATAATTAGCCTTGGTAGCTCAGTTGGTAGAGCAGCGGACTGAAAATCCGCGTGTCGCTGGTT
>CAZIPP010000114.1:0-3346 GCA_964541215.1 uncultured Oscillospiraceae bacterium | reverse complement strand
ACTTTTTTCGCTGACTTTGTCAGCGAACTCTACGAGGTTTTTTGACAGTCTCGAAAAGGACGACATCAACAGATGTCGTCCTTTTCTTCACGGGGGTAACCAAAGGCTATCGCAGAGTGGGGAGTACAGTATCAATTGCACAGCTGCCAGAACGCCACTGCGCTGGCGGCTGCCACGTTCAGGGAATCAACGCCGTGGGACATGGGTATTTTTACGGTATAGTCGCAGCTGTCGATAGTCAGGTCTGCCAGACCTTCGCCTTCTGTGCCAAGGATGATAGCCAGCTTTTCCTCAGCCAGCAGCTTCGGATCCTTTATTGTTACGGAATCATCGCTCAGCGCCATGGCAGCGGTTTTGAATCCCAGCTGTTTCAGCAGCTCCATGCCTTTTTCGGGCCAATCGGCGATGCTTTCGCCAATATATGTCCACGGTATCTGGAACACGGTTCCCATGCTCACCCTTATCGCGCGGCGATACAGCGGATCGCTGCAGGCAGGAGTGAGCAGTACAGCATCTATGTTCAGTGCGGCGGCGCTTCGGATGACAGCGCCTACATTGGTGGGGTTCACCACATTTTCCAGCACCGCTATGCGGCGGGCATCGGCGCAGATATCCTTTACGGAAGGAAGGGGAGGGCGGCGCATGACGCACAGCATTCCTCTGGTCAGCTTAAAGCCGGTGAGCTGAGTCAGAACGTCGAACCCGGCGGTGTAAACAGGGGTGTTCCCGCATCGGGCGATGACCTCTTTGGCGTGACCTTCGATGTGCTCCCGCTGAACAAGAATGGACACAGGCTCATAGCCTCCGTCCAGCGCGCGACCGATCACTATGGGGCTTTCCGCTATGAACAGCCCCTGTTCGGGATGCTCACGATTCAAAAGCTGAGCTTCCGTAAGACGGGCGTATACATCCAGTTCAGGCGCTGAAAAATCTGTTATCTCAATAATATTGGACATGTAGCCTCCAAAAGAAAGATGTCAAACAGATTATAAAGGTTTCGGCGGGGATAATCAAGTGGGGCTGATTTCGGATTATTTTCGTTGATTACCTCCGGGTTTTGTGGTAACCTGTAATAGAAGAATTTTAGCATCCTAAATATATGGAAAGAAAATGAAATGAAAGGAAAAAGCTATGGATCCAAGGTTTAAAATAGTATATCCCAATGTCTATGATGAAGTTGAGCAGCATGTTATCGATTCTCTGCGCAGCTTTATGCCGGGCGAACCGGAAAAGATCATGGAGCTGATGGAACGCCAGATGGCAGGGGAGACCTTCTACCCCGGAATGGAGCTGAATTCTGCCTTTGTGCCCACAGAGTTTACCATTGGCAGCACTGAGCTGAGCACCACTGCCGGCAAGATAAACCCGTATAATCCCCTTTATAACGATATCAAGTACGCCAAAACCACCAGGTATGGACGCATCCTGTCGGCTCCTTTCGCGGTGGATGTATCCGCCGGTTTTCCTTACCTTCCCAAGGAGACCGAGGCATGGGTGTGGGTCTCTGACGAGGAGGTGCCGGATGTCAAGGGCGGACTTGACCATGAGATGACCTTCTATAAGCCCATAGGCGCCGGTGATACTGTCCGTACAGTGGTCACACGTCAGGAGTTTATAGATATAACGGACCCCAACGGCAGCGAATTCCGCACCTTCCGTATTATCGGCGAGGGCGATATGTACAACCAGAACGATGAGCTGGTGGCGCATATGTTCCATTCCTGCTGCGAGCGGTTCCATATATTTTCCGATCCCGTGTATGCCGCGGATTTCAAGGGAACAACGCCCCACCATTCCGTTGTCCGCCGCTACCGCAACTGGGACAAGGCGAGAGACTGGCATGTATACACCGATGAGGAATGGGAGACCATCAAGGGCATCTGGCAGAACGAATATATAAGAGGCGCCGATACTCTGTACTGGGAAGATGTGAACATCGGAGACGAACCTGCACCCACAGCCGACGGACCCTTCCCCAACGAAGGCGGCAAGCCCATGCCTGGAGCCATGACGCCCAATATCTCACTGCGTGACGCCCTGACAAAAGACCCGTCAGAGCTGTTCAAAGGTCCTCCGGGAATGCCTGTTATGCCCGGTATGGGAGCCGGTACCATCGAGTTTGGCAAAGACGAACATGGAATAATCACCGTTAAGGCTCAGTCGGCGGGCGGACCTCCTCCGGCAGGACCTGCGGGGGAAAAGCATCCCCGTGAAAGGGCTTCCTTCCAGAACAGCGATGGACGTGACTACTGTGTCCGCGTTATCACAAACTGGATGGGAGACGATGGCTGGCTGTACAAGTTCGGCTGGAGACTTACCTCCGACATTGACCATAACAAATACCCCGAGGACTTCGACCGCCCCAGCTATCTGCTGAAGGTGCCTTATCTGAAAGAGGCGGGAAAATATATGACGACTCACGGCTTTGCCGGAGACGTATCTGTAAACCGTGCATATGTGTGCGACAAGTATATTAAAGACGGTCAGCATTTTGTGGATCTCGTTGTCTGGGGCGAGACTGTGGACGGGCAGATCTACACCGAGTGCTGCGCATCGGTCATACTGCCGTCAAGGGAGGAAGAATAAATGGAAAACATCGATGTAAAAGCTCTGCTGGAACGCATTGAAAAGCTGGAAGACGAAGCTGCCAGAGCTGACGACTATCGTGAGATATGCAACTGTATCGCAGGTCACAGCTATTGCTACAACTCCCACGATCAGGCATATGAGATAGACACCTTCTGGACAAAGGAAAAGCAGGATACATATTATAACGGAAACACTACTCCCGAAGGCGTTGCGTATTATTATATCAACAACACTGCGGCTCTACGAGCAAAGCAGCGTGAGATAGTGAACAGGGTATATAACATGGAGCTGACCGAAGATGACAAGGTGGGTTACCGTGTTGTGAATATGCTGGGAACGCCTTTTGTCCAGATAGCCAAAGACCGCCAGACGGCTCAGGGTGTCTGGCAGACCTTCAACGTTCTGTGCCATGTGGATGCCAACGGCGTACCGCAGCCTTCGGTATCTGTGGGAAAGATATGCGCCGAGTTCTGCCGTGAAAACGGGCAGTGGAAGCTGTGGCGTTTCCGCGGCTGCCCCGGCGGATTTGATCTGGATGTTAAGCTTGCCAACGACGGTCTTGACAAAGAGCAGGACGAAGCCGATAAGGTCAAAATGGACTTTGGTCTGCCCAAGTTCACCGAAGAAGAGCTGAAGATACTCAACAAACGCCGGATAACCAAGGTTTATGAGCTGAACGAAATGGGCTACCAGCCATGGAATCCCGCTGTTACCGATCCTCCGCTGCCCATGCCCTACGATACATGGGACGACAGCC
>CAZIPP010000113.1:0-3359 GCA_964541215.1 uncultured Oscillospiraceae bacterium | reverse complement strand
ACTTTTTATTCAAAAAATTCAACTGATTTTGTAGACAAAATATTGCGAGGAATCCTTATTTTACAAGATTTTCTCGATTTTTTTTGAGAAAAAAATTAGTAGCGAAAATATCGATTTTGTCCACAACTCCCTACTAAATTATCAAACAATATCGATTGGAGGGCATGAAATGGCATCCAATAAGGAACGAAACTTGAAGATCGCGATTGTAGTGCTCTCGGTGCTGCTGGCGGTCTCTTTGGTTGCCCTGGTGTGGATTTATCTGCATTATGGACGTCCGGAACCTGCGGTGGTGCCGGACAATGTTATAACCACAAGTTATATTAAGACGAATCCCAAAGGTTCTGATTTGCCTCCTTCTCTCACGGTGAGTCCAAGAACTACCGAAGTCCTGATGGTGAGAAATGAGACCGCTGTGACCGGTGAACCGGTCCGCGTTACCGAAGAAGGAACGCTCTGGACCAGCAGCAATGAAGACATCCTGAAATTATATAAAGGCCAGAATTATGACCTGACATCTTTTGAAGTCGGAAATATGTTCCCGGGCGACTGCCTGTATAAAGAGTACTGTGTGCAGGTGAGCCATCGGGGCGCGGTGGATGTGAATTTTCAGGCGAAGGTCATAGACGATGAGCGGTATGCAAAACTGGCGGAAGCCCTCCAGTGCAGGATTGAGTACAAATTAGAAGGTGCCGCAGACTATGAGCTTCTGTTTGATGGCTATATGAAAAACATGAACAAGTCTGTCATCTGTACGACACCGTATGCAACCGCAGATACCACAACAACCATCCTCTATAAGATTTCCGCGTACCTCGACGGACCGACTGTCGGAAACGAATATATGCAGAAGGAACTGCTCGCAGATTTCAAGTGGTGGGTCGATGTCGAAGGCGACGAAGAAACGACCGCACCGACCACAGATGGCGGCAGCGATGAAACTGGCGGCGGAGACGAAACAAGCGGCGGAGATGAAACAAGCGGCGGAGATGAAACAGGCGGCGGCGATGAAACAAGTAGCAGCACCAGCGGCGATCGGGAGGATGACGACGACACCGACGGCGGTTCTGGCGGCAGACCGACTCAGGCGGAATCCTCGACAGCCCCATTGGAATCTTCCGCACCTTCCCTGCCGGAGGCGGGCGGCGAACTGGTAACGCCTCCGAAGACCGGTGACGATACGTTCCTGATCTTTGGTGCTGCGTTGATCGTGGGTATCCTGGTGATCATACTGATCGCAGAAAAGCGGCGCAAGGAGGATGGGCATGAGCAGTAAGACAACAACCGAACAAAAGCTGCGCGGCGGGATGATCATGATCGTGATCCTCTCCCTGTGCCTGGTCATGACTTCGTACGCGCTGATGAGTGTAACGCTTGATATTAAGAACAACAGGTTCTTTACGGGTGCTGTCAACATCAACCTAAATGACGGCAAGACGATCATCAGCGATGAAAACCTGCTTTTTGAGCCCGGCATGCTGATCGAACGGGAATTTTTCATCCGAAACGAGGACAGCGACGATGCCCCGAGCAGCGGACCTGTTTACTATAAGATCTATTTTGATTATGACAACGAATCGGGAATACTGGCAGACATGATCGAAGTCACGATCACCAGCACGGAGCTGACCGGACCGGGTGCGAGGACCGCCGGGACATTTTTCAATGACCGCCGTTCCGGCCGTGTTCAGGGAACGATCCTGTACCATGGAAAACTTTCGGATTATACCAGAAACAACAAGGAAGTGGATCCGCTGACTGCCAAAGACGTTCTTGATGTGGGCGAACAGCGCAACTTTTACATGTACTTCTACTTCCCGACCGACATCGGCAACGAGGCCATGAACCTGCGGGCCACTTTTGATATCTGCGCGGAAGCGGTACAGGCAAAGAACAATCCGAACGCAGACTTTTGATGCATCTGACCAATAAAGAATGATCATGCAGGAGATGCTTCCCGGCTTCGCATCGTCGGGAACGGCACAATGCAAACGACAAACAAGGAGCTGACAACATGAATAAAACAATCGAACGGATCAAAGATGTCTTCACCTGGCTGCTCTCAGCCGTGGCGATCGGCATGATGATCTTTACCATAGTCTCTGTGTTTACACTGAACCAGAGAGACCGAAACGTACTTGGATACCGTGCGTTCATCGTACTTTCCGATTCCATGCGGGCATCCAATATCAACGCAGGTGATGTGGTTGTCGTAAAAGAGACGGACCCGACCACGCTGGAGGCCGGCGACATCATCGCCTACATCTCCCAGGATCCGGACTTTTTCGGCGAGACCGTGACCCATATGATCCGCCGTACGGCGACGAACGACAACGGTGACCGAGGTTTCGTGACATACGGTACCACCACCGACACGGACGATAAAGTAGTCGTAACTTATCCGTATATCTTAGGAAAACACGCACTCACCCTGCCGAAAGTCGGCACATTCTTCACATTTTTAAAGACCACACCGGGATACATCCTCTGTATCCTGATCCCCTTTCTGCTTCTTATCGGTATGCAGGGCTGGGACTGCGTGGTGCTGTTCCGCGAATACAAAAAGGAAGAAATGGAAGAGATCATGGCTGAAAAAGCACAGCTCGAGGCAGAACGAAAACGTTCCGAAGAGATGATGCAGGAGCTGCTGGCATTAAAAGAACAGCTCAGCCAGAATCAGGCCGGTGCCGGTAATGCCGCACCGAACCCAACTCAGGGGGCAGATAACGCAGCCGAGAACGAAAAAACAGACACGGAGACGATTTCCGAATAATGAGCCCGAAGCGGTCAAGCGATCGCAGCAAACAATGCGGCAACAAAAACAACGGCTTGCCCCAAATGGCGAAAACTAAAGGAGGTGAGGGACAATGAAAAAGAAACGATTAAGACAGGCACTCATCAGCAGCATCATGTCCCTGACTCTCTGCTGTGCCATGCTGCTCGGTACGACATATGCGTGGCTGACAGAGTCCGTTTCCAGCGGAGGAAACAGGATCGTGGCCGGAACACTGGATGTGGATCTGCTGAGTTTCACGATGGAGGACGGTGAGATTTCCGATTACTGGAGCATTGCCGGGGAAAAGGGCGATCTATTCAGCGATACTGTCAGCGACACCGTCACCGACACATATCCCACATGGGAACCGAACACAGTCAAATATGTCAATCTCGCGGTTAAAAATAATGGTGACCTTGACCTTCAGTATGATCTGAATCTGATCGTCAGAGATGCAGGGCTGGCGAGTAAGTTGAGATACGCCATTGTGGATATTGACGGTCTGAAAGAACTAAGTCAAACGGCAAGTGTCATCGATGACGGATTTGGAAGTGAGGGAGCCGACACCGGTGGTAATGGTAAC
>CAZIPP010000112.1:0-3384 GCA_964541215.1 uncultured Oscillospiraceae bacterium | reverse complement strand
AACAAGGACGGTATAAAACCGTCCTTGTTTCGGGATTTCTTGGGTCAGCAAAGATATTTTAAGATCCTTCGCTAACGCTCAGGATGACATTGAGGGTACGGTGAGTTACAGCGTAGTCCTTATTCTCCGGACACTATCTTCGCCAAAGCGGAGTCCTTGCCCAGGATGATGGTCTTTTCGCCTTCGCCAAGGGATTTTTTCATAGCGTCCAAAGCCAGATTGAACTCATAAAAATCCTTCTTGTCGTCGCTGTCGTAAGCATCGGCAAGCATCCGCATATAGGTCGCTTCGCCTTCGGCTTCCAGCTTTGCGGCTTCAGCTTCCGCGTTTGATACTATTATGTTAACCTGTTTGTCAACATCATTGCGAATAAGCGAAGCTTCATATTCCCCATCTGCCACATATTTTTCTGCCATCTGGTTACGTTCAGAGATCATTCTGTTGTAAACAGCGTTTTCGTTGGACTCAGGCAAATCGAAGCGTTTAATTTTTATGTCAACTATATCTATGCCGTAGTTCTCTGCCAGTTCATTGACAGATGTGGTTATGCCTGAATAGATATCGTTTCTGGCGGAGGCATCTTCCTCATTGATGATGTCTGCCTGAGCAAGGGTGCCCATGATGTTTTTCAGGGCGTTATAGGTCAGGGCGTCCAGCCTGCTTTCAGCCACAGTGGTGGAGCCAAGAGTCTGGAAAAACAGCAGAGGATCGGATACCTTCCAGAGGACATAGCTGTCTACCGTCATGTTCTGTTTGTCGGAGGTTAGCACTTCGGAAGGCGCGATATCGTAAAGCATGGTGGCTTTGGGGAAATAGCGCACGCTGTCGAGGAAGGGCACCTTGAAATGCAGTCCTGCTTCATCAGTTGTGCTGATTATCTTTGAAAAGCGAACTGTGCAGGCGTATTCGTTTTCATCAACGGTATAGAAAGAGCCTGCCAGACACACTACTATCGCCAGAACGACGACGACAACGGCAATCTTACCTATTTTCTTTTTCATTATCCTGCACCTCCCTACTGACCGTAAACTACCGACTGGGTCGGCTGCGAATCCACAAAGCTTTCCAGAGGCAGAATGGTTTCGACCGAGCCTTCGGAAGCGTCGATATATACCTTAACTCCCGGCAGCAGCTCGGAAATGGCTTCGTAATACATACGACTGCGGGTTATTTCGGGATCAAGCTTGTATTCTTCATACATGGCTTCAAACATTGCCACCTGCTCCACAGCGTCGTTTATACGGTTCTGCTTCAGGTATTCCGCATTCCGAATAAGCTTGTCCGCTCTTGCTTCCGCTTCGGGAAGCTGGGCGTTCTGATATGCCATGGCTTCGTTGACCACGGTTTCCGCCTGCTGCTTTGCTGTTTCAACAGCCTTGAAAGCTTCGATGACCTCTGTGGTGGGCGGTTCGCTGTCCTGTATCTTCACGTCCACCAGCATAAGGCCGATGTCGTAATCCTCCAGCACCTCAGTTACAAGCTCCTTAACCTGACGCTGGATGGATTCCTTGCCGTCTGTCAGCACAGCGTCTACATTGGTGGAGCCCACAACGTTTCGCACCTGGCTTTGAACAAGATTTTTCAGGATAAGCTCAGGCTCGTAGGAACCGAACAGGTATTTTTCCGGGTCGGAAACCTTATATTCCACGAAGAACTCAACGTTGACTATATTGTAGTCGCCTGTTATCATCTTGCTTTCATCTTCCACCACGGTATAGCCGTTTTCGCTGTTATTGTTCGTCCTGTAACCAAGTTCAAGGGTCTGATAAACATTTACATTTACCTTGTGGACCTGCTGGATGCCGAATGGCAGCTTGAAATGAACACCTGCATCGGTGACATCGGTTATCTTACCGAAGGTGGTTACCACCGCCTGCTGCTTATCATCCACAGTATACCAGCAGCTCATGCCCGCCATGGCGACAACAGCCACCACAACGGCGATAATAACTATCCTTTTTACCTTTGAAAAGTCCGGCTTCGGGCGTTTCTTCTTTTCATTCTGAAAGCCTCCGCTGCCGTAGCCGCCATAGTTTTCATCCATGGAAAACACTCCTCCTTATTTGGTATTTATGTCATAATCATATCAAAAATGCGGCAGTTTACAAGGGAGTTCACGGTTTATTAACAAAGGGTTTATTTTTTGTAAACAGTGTGGTACAATGGCTCAAAAGTCAGCATGGATAAGCGGATCGAAAACAGCCTTCCCCTTGAGGGGAAGGCACCGAGCAAAGCGAGACGGGTGAGGTATCGCCGCAAAGCAGCGTGTTATATACTCATGTAAGCTGCATTTTTAGCACCTCATCCACCGCAAGCGGTCCCCCTTCCCCTCAAGGGGAAGGCTTTTTCAGACTGACCTCGTTCGAAATGACGGTATTTGAAAGGAAAACATATCATGGTTTCAGTGGGTATAGATATTGGCGGGAGCACAACAAAAATCGTTGGATTTGACGATGAAAGCAAGCTGGTGGCTCCAATACTGGTAAAAGCAGCAGATCCCATCACTTCCATTTACGGCGCTCTTGGCAGATTCACCTTTGAAAACGGTCTTGCTTTGAACGATATAAAGGAACTGATGGTCACCGGCGTTGGCTCTTCCTATGTGGGAGATTCCCTGTACGAGCGTCCCTGCCGTCATCTGAGCGAGTTTGAATGTATCGGTAAAGGCGGACTTTACTTATCAGGGCTGGACAAGGCTATCATTGTAAGTATGGGTACGGGAACCGCTATCGTATACGCGGAAAACAGCGGGAAATGCGAGTATCTTGGCGGCACCGGTGTTGGCGGCGGCACGCTGACCGGTCTTTCCCGTCAAATGCTGGCTACCGATGATATCCGCCACATAACCAAGCTGGCATCCGAAGGCGATATCAACAAGGTGGATCTGAAGATCACCGACATCACCGCCGACGATGACGACGGCCTGAGCCTGCCGGACAGCATGACCGCTGCCAATTTCGGCAAGGTAAGCGATATGGCAGAGAAGGCTGATATCGCTCTGGGCATTATAAATATGATTTTTGAGACCATTGGCATGATGGCGATATTCGCCGCCAGAAGCCATGGCATAAGAGATATCGTACTTACCGGTTCCCTGTCTACCATTCCTCAGGCCAGACACAGCTTTGATGTGTTCAACAGGATGTTCGATATGAATTTCATCATCCCTGAATACAGCCAGTTCGGTACCGTTATTGGTGCTGCGCTGAATTAGAAAAAGCATTGGTACAACGACCCCCTTTAACAAAGGGGGCGTTTGTTCACAATGACAGCAAAAAATGACCGCCATCGGGCGGTCATTTCAGCGTGTCAAAATAGTCCTTTGGACTATTTTGACACGGTTTTTCAGTTTGCTGCATCGCACTCAAACTCCCACAAAAGTGG
>CAZIPP010000111.1:0-3387 GCA_964541215.1 uncultured Oscillospiraceae bacterium | reverse complement strand
GAGCAAAAACGCCATCCATCGGATGGCGTTTTTGCGTGGGAATCCGTTATGTATCTAAGGAACGGATTGCCACGTCGGTCATAAATGACCTCCTGGCAATGACGGATATTCCTAACTAAATGACATTGACCGAAAGGTACACCCTTTTAAAATTATGTAAACTTATTTCAATTGCTGATAATTGACTTTGCCGTTGGCCAGCCTGGGGAATTCGTCCATGAACTTAACGGTAACCATGGTGGGAGAGATCTTCAGCCTGGAGATAAGATACAGGATGATCTTGTCCTTCAGACTCTCGTCGTCGGAGCAGACGTATACGCCCATGTTGTTGTCAACGCCGTGGCAGGCAACGGGGATGCCGCCCAGTTCCTGAGAGATCAGCTTTTCGGTCTCGTCCATGCTTACGCGCTCGCCGGCAAACTTGAGGAAACGGGCTTTGCGGCCAACGATGAAGTAGAAGTCTTCCTCATCGCGGTAGGCGATGTCGCCTGTGTGCAGACCGTCGGTATAGTCGTAACCCTTGATAAGGTCTTCGCCCTTGGTGGCATAGCCCATGCAAACGGTGGGTCCAAAGTAAACGATTTCACCGGGAACATTAGGCTCGGTGATGACGTTGCCGTCGTCGTCCCAAATCTCAGCACGTCCGGGAGGTACGACCTTACCGATACTTCCAAGCTTTCTGATATTGTCAAGACCTTTCATAACTATCAGACCGCCGGGAGCTTCGGTGGAACCGTAGATGATCTGGAGCTCAGAGCCGTTGTCGTAATGCCACTGGGCGTAAGTCTTCTGCAGATCAACAGGCATGGAGCCACCGGCTTCGGTGGTATAGATCATAGGCAGACCCATATCACGGAATTTGACTTTTTCCAGCAGCTCATAGTTAAAGGGAACGCTGCCGAAGCTGTTGGCTTCGTACTTTTTAAAGAACTTCCAGAAATCGGGAGAGATGATGGATTTGGTGGTCAGCAGGCAGTACCAGCCGTAGTACAGCATACGGGACAGACCCAGCAGATCATAGTTGTGGTACATGGGCATGGTGGAGATATGATGGTTTGGAGTATTGCCCTTTGTATAGCAGTAGTTTGCGATAAGGGTCTCAAAACCGTCTATATTGGAATAACTGGTTCGCACAAGCTTGGGGCTGCCGGTGGAACCGGAGGTGGTCAGCAGCAGACCCAGTTCAGGATGCATGGGATAGGATTTCATTCCGGTTTTGACCATGCAGTAATTGAACCTGGAATAAACAACTTCGCCGGGATAGGTTTCAACCATATCTTCAGGCAGCCAGTAATAATCGGGCTGATAAGTATTTACCAGTCCATCCATCATGTCCTTGGGAGTGCCTGCGTCGAACATGGCAGGAACGATGGTGGTGGAAACAAAAACGCAGTAACCTGCCATGGAACCGCACACGTTGCGGCTAAGGTGGAAAACGAGAGAACGCTCGGGAACGATCTCAACTATTTCCTTTTTGAACTGGGCAAGGTCATCAAAAGTGACGACCATGTCGGTATCGTCGATTATTGCGGGCAGACCAAGGTACTTATCAAAATCAAAAAGCATTGGATATCCTCCGAATCCGTAATATTTTAGTACACTTTTTCATAAACGGTTTTTACACATTTTTAACATAATTTATAGTACCATACACTGTAATTCATTGCAAGGAACATTTTCAAATATGGTTTTTTGTTGACTGACAGGGAAAAACATGATATTTTGTAAGCGAAGAATAATTAGAAATTCAGGAGGAAATTCAAAATGAGTGAAATCAAAAAGAGCTGTGACGTATTGGTCATCGGCGGCGGTGGCAGCGGTCTTGTTGCAGGCTGCCGTGCAGCGTATCTTGGCAGCTCTGTTATCGTTCTTGAAAAAACCAATTCTCTTGGCGGCGGTATGAACAGTGCCTCCACCATGCGTACCTTTGGCAGCAAATGGCAGAAGGAGCGGGATCTTCCCGATACCTCCATGGACTATCTGCGCAACCGCATGGACGAAACCTTCTGGCGTATAGACCGCAAGCTGGCAACAAATGTCATCAAAGGCACCGGCGAATTTTTCGACTGGTTCTGGGAGATCGCTCCTCAGGAATACCGTGATTACTTCCAGGTAGGCAGATACGTTTTCGACGATCCCAAGGACGGTCCTCTCGGACCCCAGTCCGAACGTGGTCCCGGCAGCAAGGGCAGCGGCAGAGTTTTTGTTGAAGTCTGCTCCCAGAAGCTTACCGAGCTCGGCGGAGAGATACTCATGGAAGCTGTTGTGGAAGACGTCGCTGTTGAAGGCGGCAAGATAGTTTCCGCAACCGTCAAGCAGGGCGACGATGTTCTGACCATCGACTGCAAAAATGTTATCCTTGCCTGCGGCGCTTGGATAAGAAAGCCCGAATTTGTTGAAAAATACTATCCCCAGCTGGCAGCTGCCCAGCCCTACATGGGTGAAAGCCCCCATATGGCACGCTATTATACCGGCGACGGTCTGGAAATAGCCGAAAAGGCAGGTGCCCTTATGGACACCACCAACCTGACCATCCGCATGATGGGTCCCATGACCATGTGCCGCAGCCGTGTTCTCGGTAACATGGCAAACTCCCCCTATTCCATCTACGTCAACAAGAACGGCGAACGCTTCGTCAGCGAGGTGTCTCAGCTCCGTCTCGGCGTTTTCGATTCCGGTTCTGTAGTCGTTGAGCAGCCCGAAGGCAAGACCTTCGTCATCTTTGACGACGCGGCTATCAAGCGCTCCATCGCCGACGGCGACAACCAGCCCAAGCCCCAGGTACCCATGCCCACCATGATGGCAGGTTCCTTCCCCAAGAGCGAGGAAGAGGCTTATGAGGATATCAACAAGGCTATTGAAGCAGGCGATGCTTCCATCGTCAAGGTTGATACCATCGAAGAGCTGGCAGCAGCCATCGAGGTTCCTGTGGAAGCCCTCAAGGAGACCATCGAGAACTACAATGCCTACTGCGCAGAAGGCAAGGACTGGGACTGCTACAAGCCCTCCGATTGGCTCCAGCCCATCAACGCTCCTTACTATGCGGTCAAGGGTTCTCTCGGCACCGACGGCGCTTTCGGCGGCGTTGAGATAAACGAGGTCATGCAGGCCAAGGCTGCCGCAGGCGGCGTTGTGGATGGTCTGTACATCACCGGTGACCTGGCATCCAGCAGATTCATCAACATGGCAGGCATCAAGAAACAGATAATCAACGATATGTCCTTCGCCCTGTCCAGCGGCTTCATCGCCGGTACTGTGGCTGCGAAGTAAAACAAAAATCGGGCTCGCCAACGCGAGTCCGATTTTTGTCAGGGGTTAGGATCTGGGATTTAGGGGTTAGGGATATGCTGTCATCCCGAACATTGAGAGGTCAGCTCTGCTGACCTT
>CAZIPP010000110.1:0-3555 GCA_964541215.1 uncultured Oscillospiraceae bacterium | reverse complement strand
ATTTCATAATGAAGTGCTGCTGATACCACGGAGCCGGTCGGTAGTCCGTCAGATCGTAAGTGATATGTCCTCTCAACTTTTCACAGATGAACTCTTTTTCAAGTAGCTTTTTGATATATTTCCAATTCGTTGGCATGGTTCCTCCTTCTCGTGAACTAATCTCGGTATGGATACTCCCGTTGATCATGTTCTTGATGCCAATAGATTTCTTCAAGAACCGACATTGAGATTGCTGCAATATCTTTCCAAAGTTGGGTATCTCCATTTGTAATAAATCTTTCCATATTGTCATGCACTCCATCTAACCAATGAGGAATCCCAAATTCGCATATAATTTTATGCCATGAGAGTGGTAGTCTCTCGTTAAGATACATTGCAATCCAGCGTGCTTTCTGTCGGAGTTTTCGCTTATCTTCGGAATAGTCTTTCGGACATTCGCCGCAGATTTCAACATCGTAGTATTTTGACACACAAGAGATGAGCACATCGAAGAAGTGTTTTTCCGCAGGGGGCGGGTTCTCGATCCAACTAAAGCGTTCTTTTTTCAATCCTGAGATATAATCACCGAAATTGTCGCTGTTATTGTTAAAATCAAGCATATCGCATTGATATAGTCCACCCGGTTGGATGTTCAAAAAACAGGTATCCGTCCAAATGTGGCAGGCCTCAAGTTTTAATACGCCGTAAATGTCAACTATCCCCGAAATATTTTTAATAGTGCAATTTCTAAAGACCAGCTTTCCATGAACAGCTATTGGCGCATCGACCTCTACTAAGCAATTCTCAACAATTCGTTTCTCTGGTGCTTCAATGACGATAGGGGAATTGATGAGGTATTTGGGTTGGTTATCATTTTTCACAACTTTTCCTTTCTGTCAGCGTTGCTCCAATGCCAGGAACAACGCAACGTAGCCAAGTAATACTTATTTTAATTTCCTTACCGACAACTCTTTTTTTATGATGCTCAAAGGGATAGTCACGACAAGCTCATCATTATCAACCTTCCAGGTCATACTACACACATCATCAAAATTGATGTTTTTGATGCGGTATTTATGTTCAACCGTTACGATATCCTTGGAGTCAGAAAGAACCTCGGAGCCTTTAGTGTAGAGGTAGATATCTCCGTGCTCCAACCGTGTGTAAACCTTAAAATTACTTTCGGAAATCTTACGAGCCCCGCATTTGACACGCAACTCTTTAGCGGTTGTATCAACTACGATGTTGTAATAATTTAGCTTCTTATCAATAGCTACTGACGTGGCTCCGAAAAGGGCGGTAAATGCCGCTGCTCCAATTAAAACACTCGTTGAAATTAACATCATTCTCACCTCAAATCTGCTTTTTCAGTTTTTCTTTCAACTCTTGAAAATCTTCCTCGCTGATAGCTCCCCGCTCTTTGAGCCGGTGTAAGCGTTCCAAATTATCAATTGCATCAGCACCGTATTTCGCACGTTTCTTGCGGTGGCGTTCCTCGATTTTATCAGACAACCACCATGCAAATACCGGGACAGTAGTTAGAAACTTTCCATCTTTTGTTGCCTTCATAATATCCCTCCAAATGAAAATCCCCTTGGGACGTATTCTTAGATTGCACTCTAATTATACATTCCAAAGGGGACATATGGTTGTCTGGTAAATATTATTCTGTTTCAGAAATCACTCGTGCTTCATAATCTTTGATCCACGGTGCAATCCTCTCATCAGTGTTCAAATTATATTCCATATAAAAATCAGAATGCAGGAAATCACAGCCACATTGTTTACCCGACAGTTCTATGTCAGCCATCTCGCTGCTAAAATATTGCGTTGACTCTCGCCGCCAGTTTTTATTCGAAACGCCTTCGCAGTTGATTATTTGCATTACATTTTTTGCAGTCTTTTTGATGTTTAAAATCTCAGTGTGATAGACAACATCGGTTTTTATGGCGTTAATACAATCACAGTTGATAAAACGACAACTGTCAATGATCGCAATTGTCTCTTCGGGTTTGCTATATCCACCGTCTGGAGCAATGATATTTTCATATTGGGTCAATCCATGGAACAGGCAATTTCGTATTTCGTTTGGTTTGTTGTAACCTTTGCCCATTATGCCAATATTGCAGCCCACATGAATACATGACAATGTGTCAATGAGCCAGTGAGTTTTTTCTGGTTTGGGGATGTGCCTGGTATTAAGGAAGATACAATTATCAATAATAGCTTCACCAGAGCCACTATTTCTAATGGTTGGCCCACAACAATCAATAAAATAACATGAATTTATTTTATTGTTTCTACACTTAACAGCATTCTCACAGTTAATGAACATAGAGGTCGTTAATTCACCACCGCCGTCCATACTTATTACACTACTTCCACCAACAAAAAGGCTGTTGATAATTGTTTTAGGATGACAAGAATAGTGGATACTTTGGCCGCCCATAGTGATAAATGTACAGTTTTCAATCGAATGATGATCGCCCCCCAACACAGTCAGCCACAAGGAATCTTCAAACTCAAACGAACAGTAAAACAGATTGTTCTTATATTCGCACCAACGGTCAATGTCAAAAATATTGGGAAAAGATAGCCCGCTGTGATCTTTCTTGTATGTTATCTCGCTTGCGATGACCGATGGATCATCAACCTTGATCAGCGTGTTTTCAACAGAGCAATTCATTCCGTTATCAACACAAACAAAAGCTCGAATGCAATTGTACACGCCACACTTGTCCATGTAGAATTCTGAGTCTGTGACGTTTATGAATCGCTGACAGCTATGGAAGGTGCTGTTCAGGCAACTAATGTCAGCTTGTTTACCTCTGACAAAAGCGGTTTCATCAAGGCTTCCGCCGAACACATGGCTGTTCCAAATATTAAGCTGAGATTCTGGGGATAGCGTAATTTTGCCGATACTTGCTCCGGCATTGTAATAGATATTACACCCAAAGAATTCGAGTTCGCCATGGCAATCAATATTGGCTTCAATGTAAACATTCTTCTTGTAGAACTGCAGGCGTTTTCCGGAACGGACTTGCGTCAACTTGTTGACATAGACCGTTTCCATTTCAGGCGTTTTTTCTTGCGTGTCTTCTTCTACAAAATCATCTTCGTCATCGAAGTCCCAATCAATCTCATCGTCCTCGACAAAAGCGTATTCGTTATCATTGTGGTTGGTTAAGAGAATTTCTTTTCCTCCACGAGTCACCTGTTTAGCAATAAATGCTTTCGTTGTTTCAGAATTTTTTGGACTGACCGCAAGGTACTTCAAGATCTCTGCTTCACATTCAAAACAATCTGTCCCCAAGAAAACGTATTCCATGATTACACGATACAAAAGGAGTGATTCACGATGGGTTAGCATATCTACGCTACTGAGCATAATGCCAGGTTGTGCATCCGAAAATTCTAATGCACGGCAAACTTGGCGATAATACTCTTGGCAAAGACTTATGCCACAGTCCATACTATCAACGACTGAGCAGAAAGCAGTCATAAATATCTTTCGCTTGTCGCCCTCGATGTCATAGAGTGTGATCGTTTTTTCTGCACCACTTTTCAAACGATCGA
>CAZIPP010000109.1:0-3626 GCA_964541215.1 uncultured Oscillospiraceae bacterium | reverse complement strand
ATAACCGCAGCTACCGTCACCGAACCGCATCCGCCGACTCCGCCGCCGTTAGTGAGCTGCTGGCCAAGCTAATCATCTGCGCTGTGCTGTTCTGCGCCGCGTTTTTTCTGAAATATGCTTTTCCGGAAGCAGCCGAAACTGTCAGCAGTGCGGTTCTTGGTGATGACAGTTACCGGGAGGTATTTGCCCAGCTTGGCGGTGCCGAAACTGTGTCCGAGGTTTTTGCTGCTATCACCGGTGCTGAATGAAGTTAGGTCCTGTAGCGATAACTCCCGCCGCGATTCTTGCTTTCGCTGTTTTTCTGTGGCTGGATACCGAAAATGTTTTTCCCCTTTTTCTCATTGCCGCGTCTGTCCATGAGCTGGCGCATCTGTCTGCCGCACTCCTCTGCAGCAGGCACTATCTTGCCAACACCACGTTGAAGATAGACTTTCTCTCTGCCGAGATCTCCACAGGATATATGGAACCGAAACACGAAGCCTTTTGTCTGCTGGCCGGTCCTGCCGCAAACTTTCTTCTGTATTTTCTCGCACTTTTACTCCCCTATCCGAATGAAAGCATCTTGGTGCTTGCCGGCATAAGTCTTATCCTTGGCGCTTTCAACCTCATGCCAATCGTCTTTCTGGATGGCGGTCGTTTACTGCGTCTTGGGCTGGAGCGAAAATTTGCAAACAGCGACGAGCTTTCTTTTGCCGTTTCACTGGCAGCAGCTGCGGCACTTTGTTCATTAAGTTTGATGCTTTGCTATTTTTCAGGAAGTGGTTACGGACTTTTTGCACTGTCAATGACACTTCTTGTAAAACATTTAGGTTGTAAATCCTCTGACAATACGTTAAAATAGTAAGGATATTAACGTTTGGAGGACAACATGACTGACAAACTGAAAAGAATACTGCCTCTGGTCCAAAAGCCTGCACGCTATACCGGCGGTGAGTACAACCAGATAGTTAAGAACAAAGAAGAAGTTGCCGTTCGTTTCGCTTTCTGCTTCCCCGATACCTATGAGATCGGTATGTCCAACCTCGGTATGCGTATTCTGTACGGTCTGCTCAACGAGCTGCCTGACGTATGGTGTGAACGCGTTTTTGCTCCCTGGATAGACATGGAGCAGCAAATGCGTGACAACGACATTCCCCTGTATGCCCTCGAAAGCGGTGACCCCGTTAAGGATTTCGACATCATCGCCTTTTCCATTGGCTACGAGATGGCTTACACCAACATACTGAACATGCTTGATCTGGCGGGTATTCCCCTCAAGGCTGCTGACCGCCATGGATTGAAGAACATGGTAATGGTCGGTGGTACCTGTACTTACAATGCCGAACCTCTGGCCGATTTCATCGACCTTGTATTCCTTGGCGAAGGTGAAGAGCTGGACGTTGAAGTATGTAAGCTTTACGCAGACGCAAAAAAAGCGGGATGGAGCAAGGAGAAATTCCTTATTGAAGCTGCCAAAATCGACGGCGTATACGTTCCCTCCCTTTACGATGTGAGCTACAACGACGACGGCACCATCAAAGCCATCACTCCCCGTGAGACCGCAAAAATGCCTTGCGTCAAGCGCATCATCGAGGATATGGACAAGGCATATTTCCCCACCAAAACCATTGTTCCTTCCACCGAGATAGTCCACGACCGCACCACTTTGGAGGTGTTCCGCGGATGTATCCGCGGCTGCCGTTTCTGTCAGGCAGGGTATGCCTACCGTCCTGTACGTTCCAAGTCCAGGGACGTACTGGTAAAGCAGGCTACTGAAGCTTTGACCGATTCGGGATATCAGGAGATAACCCTGTCTTCCCTGTCCACCAGCGACTACCGTCAGCTGGAACCTTTGTGCGATGATCTGCTGGAGTTCTGCATCCCCAGAAGCACCAGTCTTTCCCTGCCCTCTTTGCGGGCTGACAACTTCTCCATGGAGCTTATGAAGCGTCTGCAAAAGGTCAGAAAGAGCGGACTTACCTTTGCTCCCGAAGCGGGTACACAGCGTCTGCGTGATGCTATCAACAAAAACGTTACCGAAGAAGACCTGCTGACCTCCTGCGCTACCGCCTTCTCAGGCGGCTGGAATGGCGTTAAGCTGTATTTTATGATAGGTCTGCCCACCGAAACTGACGAAGACGTTCTGGGGATCGCCGACCTTGCATACAAGGTGCTGGCTACATGGAAGCGTACCGCTTCCGTTAAAAACAGAGGCGTTACCATCACTGTAAGCACCTCCTGCTTTGTTCCCAAGCCCCACACTCCCTTCCAGTGGGAAGCTCAGAACACCATGGACGAATTCAAACGCAAGCAGCAGCTGCTTAAAGATGCCATGAAAGCAAAAGCTATCAACTACAACTGGCACGACCCCGACACCTCTTACCTTGAAGCCGTGTTTGCCAGAGGCGACCGCCGACTTGGTGCTGTTATTGAACAGGCTTGGCGTGACGGTGCGAAGATGGACGGCTGGGGAGACTGTTTCTCCCTTGAGCGTTGGCTGAATGCCTTTGAAAAATGCGGCATCGATCCCGATTTCTATGCTCTGCGTGAACGCGGCAAGGACGAGATACTGCCCTGGAGCATGGTAAGCGTCGGCGTTGACACCGATTATATGTGGTCTGAGCGTGAACAGGCTTACAAATCCGTCATTACTCCCGACTGCCGTGTCCAGTGTATGGCCTGCGGCGCAAACTGTCTGCTGAAGGAGAAGAACTGCGATGATTGAACAGAGACTCAGATTTTCCAAAACCGGCAGAGCCATATACATTTCCCATCTTGACCTGATGCGCACCTTCCAGCGCACTTTCATGCGTGCAGGAATTAAGGTCAAGCACACCGAGGGCTACAACCCCCATGCATACGTTTCCGTGGCGCTGCCCCTTTCCGTTGGCGTATCCAGCCATTGTGAGATACTTGACTTTGGTCTTCGTGACGATATTTCTCTGGATCAGCTGCCGGAAATTTTGAACAAGGCTCTGCCCGAAGGCATAACCGTTACCTCTGCCTACAACGGCGGTCAGAAGGTTGGCAAGCTGAAGTATGTCAAATGCGAGATCACCATGGAATACGATAACGGAGTGCCGCAGGGTACAGTTGATGCCTTGGACAAGCTGTTTTCCGCCAACGAGATCGTTATCGAAAAGAAAACCAAAAAAGGCATGGGAATGTCCGACATCAAGGAAGGCATCAAACGCATTTCCTTCGAGGAACACAGCGGCATCGTAACCGTAAGCTGTGTGCTGTCTGCCCAGAATCCTGCCATTTCTCCCGACAATATCGTGTCTGCCATAAAGCAGAAAGCTCCCGAATACGCACCGGATTTTGCGTCTGCGCTGCGCATCGAGACCTTTGACGAGAACATGGAAATTTTCAGATAAAGCAAAGCGGGAGGCGAAACGCCTCCCCTACGGCGCATTGCGTAACGTATTGCGTCGTAGGGGTCGCCGCCCTCGGCGACCCATTGTGGGACAGCACACAAGCCGTTCCACATACTACGCACTGCACCACTGTATTGAAAATCGCGTGCGATTTTCCGAAGGGTCAATGCTTGCATTGACCCAGTCATCACTGAGCCTGCGCAGCGGGCGTGAGGATACCCTTCTTGGTGTGCGGTGCACTTTTCTTTGTCATCCTGAGGAGCGGAGCGA
>CAZIPP010000108.1:0-3736 GCA_964541215.1 uncultured Oscillospiraceae bacterium | reverse complement strand
TAGAAGGCGGCAGCCCGGACAAACCGGCGCTGACAGCCACGGCTGTATATATGACGAAAAGGTAAAATAAAATGAGCTGTCGTTTCAAACGCTGATTTTCCGGCGCTTGAAACGACAGCCTGTTTTTTTATTTCAGTTTTTCTGCCAGTTCATAGCAGAACCGGTTGAGCCTGTCGATATTTCGCGGAATGCTCTCCAACAGCATATTTGCTGTTTCGACAGATAACCCATACTCCTTTGCTGAAATGACACCTTCTTCAAGCGCGGCATCCAGCTCGTCCTGATCCAGAAGATCCACCTGCCCGTCCGGCAGAGCCACTACGTCCAGAAACAGGTCTATGAAGCAGGATCTGTCGCCGTCCGGAAAGTTCTCCTTTGTGGTGTCGAAATAGTATTGTATGATGCGATCGTTCCGATCAAACATAACGGACATCCACCAGTGTTGCCCTTCCGGCGCCAGCTGCATCCACATATATCCGTCGTCCACGATAGTCAGGTCATGGTCAACAGCTTTGACTACCAATGGCTGCTTTACTTTGTTTATCTTCATCAGCGATGCCACGGCTTTGAAGTCGGGAAGGTCAAGCTTGAGATAAGTGGACGATGCGTCCAGTATCCTGCCCCAGCCTTTTCGGGAGATATATCTGATTTCGCCGCTCATATTTCCGCAGCCAGCTGCTTGATATAAGCTCCCACGTCATCTTTCAGATCCTCTCTGCGCAGGGCAAAGTCTATAGTAGCCTTGATGAAGCCAAACTTGTCGCCGACATCGTAACGCTGACCGACAAATTCGCAGGCGTAGACCTGCTGACGGGTCATCAAACGACGGATGGAGTCAGTCAGCTGTATCTCGCCGCCCTTGCCGGGCTGCTGAGTTGCGAGGAAATCGAATATTTCGGGAGTCAATACATAACGACCAAGCACGGCCATGCGGCTGGGTGCGTCTTCAAGAGCGGGCTTTTCTATCATATCGGTAAGCCGGTGCAGATTGCCCTCTCCGCCGTTCAGAGCGACTATACCGTATTTTGATACGTCAGATTCGGGAACGGACTGAACGCCCAGTACGGACGCGCCTACCTTGTGATAGCAGTCGATGAGCTGCTTTGTGGCTTCGCCGCTGCCGGTGTTCAAAACAACGTCGTCGCCCAGCAGGACGGCAAAGGGCTCGTTGCCGATAAAGGAACGGGCGCACAAAACGGCGTGACCAAGCCCCTTGGGCTCCTTCTGCCTTACATAATATATATTAGCCATTTCGGCAATATCGCAGACCAGCTTCTCTTCCTTCAGCTTGCCGGAATCGTGAAGACGGTACTCCAGCTCAAAGGAACGATCAAAATGGTTTTCCATGGAGTGCTTGTTTGCGTTGGTGATTATGAGTATCTCTTCAATGCCGGAGTTTACAGCTTCCTCTACTATATATTGTACGGTAGGGGTGTCCACGATGGGCAGCATCTCTTTGGGCATGGCTTTGGTGGCGGGCAGGAATCGTGTTCCCAGTCCCGCGGCAGGGATTATTGCTTTGCGGATAGGCTTATTCATTACCTTTATCCTCCGTTAGTTTGGGTTATGGATATATTAAAACATTTTAAGTGAGTAATCAAGCCTTGCCCGACGCATAATAAGCGCAGGTGAGATTATGAAAGAAAAGAATTTTGTGCCATATCATCCAAAACCTGAACCAAGGTATGATTTTGAAATATCAGCCGGGGCGGTAAAGGACATTTTCAGGGACGCTGCGGATTTTTGCTCAAGACAGGTAACCTGCCCGGGCGGATACAGAGCGGAGATATGCTTTATAGATGGTCTTGTGTCCGGTGGTGAGATCGCTGACTATGTGCTGAAACCGTTGATGAGCTCAACGGCTGCCGCCAATTCGGCAGACGAGCTGGTGGAGATACTCAAGCAAAGCGAAATATATGCAGCCAACGGCAAAACAGCGACTGATATGGATAAGGTGTGTTTCTGCCTTGTTAATGGCTTTGTGGTCATAATAATTGAGGGAGCTTCCTCGGCGCTGGTGTTTGAAGCCAGAACGGGAGAAAAGCGCGGTATCTCCGCGCCAAATGTTGAAAATACGGTAAAGGGGTCAAAGGACGCGTTTGTAGAGACGATAAGGACCAACACGTCCCTTGTGCGCCGCCACCTGAGAACTCCGGAGCTGCGAATCAAAGAGAAGATCGTCGGACGCCAGACACTGACGAATGTATCTATATTATATATAGAAGGAATAACCAATGAAGCTATGGTGGCAGAACTGGAAAATAGATTGGATGCGATAGATGTAGACGGTGTTCTGACCATGGCAACACTGGATGAATACCTGTTTGAAAAAAGAAGCCTTTTCCCCAAACTGATATATACTGAACGTACAGACAGATTTTGCTTTGAACTCATGGGGGGAAGACCGGGACTGCTGGTGGATGGCATGCCTGTGGGGTTTCTGCTGCCCGCAACTCTTGCGCTTATAATGAAAACCCCCGAGGACAGATCCGAAAATAATATAGTAGCAAGTTGTCTGAGGCTGCTGCGTTATACCGCGCTGGTGCTGACGCTGCTGCTGCCGGGAGTATATCTGGCAGTGAGAGGCTTTCATTCGGAAATGATACCGGAAGTGATGCTGAACTCCATATTGGAAAGCAAGCAGAAAGTGGCATCGGGAACGCCCTTTGAAGTTATATCGCTGCTGCTGTGCTTTGAACTGCTTCAGGAGGCGGGACTGAGGATGCCTCAGAATATTGGTCAGACCATTGGCGTTATCGGCGGACTTGTTGTGGGTACGGCGGCTGTGGAGGCAAATATCATTTCTCCGGTAGTGCTGGTCATAGTAGCTATGGCAGGGGTCGCGGGATACACACTGCCCAATCAGGACTTTTCTAATGCGGTGAGGGTATGGAGGTTCCTTATAGTTCTGGCTGCATGGGGCTTCGGATTGCTGGGGGTGCAGCTGGCGTGTCTTGCGCTGCTGGTGAGCCTGTGCTCCATTGAGAGCTTCAATGTTCCGTTTCTGATGCCGTTTACAACAGCGGATCCTTTAAGGATAATAGGCAATATGGCAGTCAGACCAATAAGGAAGGAAAAATATCGGGATGAGGAATTGCAGACAAAGAATATAAGGAGCAGAAAGTAATGAAGCGAACCGATTCAAGTGTAATACCTCTTATCTTGTGCTGCCTGCTGTCGCCGCTGCTGAGACTGATTCCGCAGACAGGAATATGGTCGCCGCACATCTGGCAAATTGGTGAGATGTTTGGGTTGGGAAAGCTGACGGCAGTAGTCTTAATATCGGCATTGGCGCTGTGGGCAGGACACTTCGGTTCAGAAACTATCAAGCGTGCGGGCGCGGTTGCGTTGCCGATATTGGTTGTAGTTCTGGCGGCAACAATAATAACAGGATCCGGCAGCGGACTCAGCAAAAGATACCTTCCATTGGCAGCGACGAACGTAATTTCATCTGATTTCCTGCTGATATCGTGGATAATATCGTGGTTTTTCGATATCTTGAAAAAAGTTGAAAAAAATTGAAAAAAGGTGTTGACAAATGTCGAACCAGATGGTAATATATCGGAGCGCTCGAGAGAGCCGGGAAAAATAAACCAAAACGAAAATCAAAAAGTTGAAAAACTTCGAAAAAAGTTCTTGACAAATGAGAAACGTTATGGTATATTAAACCTCGCCGCTTAAAGCGGGATGCACCTTGTAAATTAAACAACGTGAACAAACAAAGCACCAGAAACGT
>CAZIPP010000107.1:0-3786 GCA_964541215.1 uncultured Oscillospiraceae bacterium | reverse complement strand
CGCGTACACGGCACAACCTGTCCCTACGATATGCTCGGGGGATCATGCGTGATCGCGGAACGGTCAAGACCGTTCCCTACGATATACTTAAAATTTGTACGTCGTAGGTTCAAGTTGGCAGCAACCCCTGACCCCTAGCTCCTAAATCCTAATCCCTATAATAAAAGAACCGCTGATTCGCAGCGGTTCTTTTATTGCAATTATTCGCCTTCGTGCATGATATGATGGTCAATGGCAGTAGCGGCATTTTTGCCGGCGCCCATGGCCAGGATAACAGTGGCAGCGCCGGTAACGGCATCGCCGCCGGCATAGACGTTTTCACGGGAGGTCAGACCAAAGTCGTCTGCTACGATGCAGCCCTTACGGTTGGTATCGAGACCTTCAGTGGTGTTCTTGATGAGGGGGTTGGGGCTGGTGCCGATGGACATGATAACGGTATCAACGATGATGCCGAAATCAGAACCTTCCTTGACAACGGGAGATCTTCTGCCGGAAGCGTCAGCTTCGCCCAGTTCCATCTTAACGCACTTAATAGCGCAGACATTACCATTTTCATCGCCAATGATCTCAACAGGGTTGGTCAGCAGCTTAAAGATAACGCCTTCTTCCTTGGCGTGATGGACTTCTTCAGCTCTTGCGGGAAGCTCTTCCTCGCCGCGGCGATATACTATGTATACTTCTTCAGCGCCGTAACGCAGAGCGCAGCGAGCTGCGTCCATAGCAACGTTGCCGCCGCCGATAACAGCAACCTTCTTGCCCTTGCGGATAGGAGTCTTGCTGCCTTCCTCGTAAGCCTTCATCAGGTTGGTACGGGTAAGGAATTCGTTGGCAGACAGAACGCCGTTGAGGTTCTCGCCGGGGATGTTCATAAAGGAAGGCAGACCGGCACCGGTGCCGATGAATACGGATTCATAGCCTTCTTCAAGCAGCTCATCGATGGTGATGGACTTGCCGACAACAACGTTGGTGTGGATAGTTACACCCAGTTCTTCCAGGTTGGCAACTTCCTTGGCAACGATCTCTTTAGGCAGACGGAACTGAGGAATGCCGTAAGCCAGAACGCCGCCGGTCTTATGGAGAGCTTCAAAAATTGTGACCTCATAGCCCTTCTTGGCCAGATCGCCTGCGCAGGTCAGACCGGCAGGACCGGAACCGATAACGGCAACCTTGTGACCGTTGGATTCGGGCTTTACAGCGGGACCGGAAGCATTTGCATTATGCCAGTCGGCAACAAAGCGTTCGATACGACCGATGCCGACAGCTTCGCCCTTGATGCCGCGAACACACTTGGATTCGCACTGGGATTCCTGAGGACATACACGACCGCAAACTGCGGGCAAAGAGGAAGATTCGGAAATGATGTTATATGCGGCTTCAAAATCACCGGCAACTACCTGCTCCAGGAACTTGGGGATCTGGATAGCAACGGGGCATCCGGAAACACAGGGGCTGTTCTTGCAGTTGAGGCAGCGCTGTGCTTCGTCGATGGCCTGTTCGGCAGTGTAACCCAGAGCGACTTCTTCGAAGTTATTTCTGCGAATTTCTGCAGGCTGCTCAGGGATAGGATTCTTGGTCATAGACATATTAGGCATTATTCAGCTACCTCCTTGTTCAACAGGTTGCAGGCTTCTTCATAGGCGTGCTTTTCATACTCTTTATAAACGCCGCCTCTTCTCATGGCTTCATCAAAATCGACCTTGTGACCGTCGAAGTCAGGACCGTCAACGCAGGCAAACTTGGTCTCGCCGCCAACGGTGAGACGGCAGCCGCCGCACATGCCGGTACCGTCGATCATAATGGGGTTCATGCTGACGGTGCAGGGAATATCGTACTTCTTGGTGGTGAGGCACACGAACTTCATCATGATCATGGGACCGATGGTGATAACTTCGTCGTACTTCTCGCCGGAAACGATGAGTTCTTCAAGAGTCTTGGTAACAACGCCGGGACGACCGTAGGAACCGTCGTCGGTGCAGACGTACAGGTTGTTGCAGGCGCTCTTGAATTCTTCTTCAAGGATGACAAGATCCTTGTTGCGGAAACCGATGATAGCGTCAACTTCGCAGCCGGCTTCATAGATTTCTTTGGTAACGATGTAGGAAATGGCGCAGCCAACACCGCCGCCGACAACAGCGTATCTCTTGCCCTTTTCATATACGGTGGGGTTGCCAAGAGGTCCAACAAAGTCGGGGATGTAATCGCCTTCATTCATCATGCTCAGCTTCTTGGTGGTAGCACCAACAGGCTGGAAGATGATATCGAGGGTACCTTTTTCGCGGTCGTAACCTGCTACGGTAAGGGGAATTCTTTCTCCGTCTTCCTCAACACGGAGGATAACGAACTGTCCTGCCCTGGCCTTTCTGGCAACAAAGGGAGCCTCAATGGTCATAGACACGACAACAGGGTTGAGCTGTTTCTTACTGACTATTTTGAACATTATGTTCCTCCTGTACACATTATAATAAATATGTATTTACTCACTAATTTTTAATTATAACAGCAATGAGCATTTTTTCAAGTATAAATGTACGGTCCAAATACTGTCTGTTTTCGTCAATTTTCACAATTTGTTTTTCGCATTTTTATGAACAACATTGATTTTAGGAACAAGAAGCATATTTTTTCTGAAAAACGCTGAGAATCTGGGAACTTTTGGGCGGCAGTACCGTCAAAAAAAGCAACTAAGAAAATAAAAGGAGCAATGAAAATGAACAGAAAACTTATCGCCCTTCTATTAGCATGTCTGACAGTCCTTACGCTGCTGACCGGCTGCGGCGGAAGCTCCGCCCAGAAAACAGCTTCCTACGACGCAGCCTCCTCAATTGCTTACGCCGACATGGTAATGGAGGAAACCGCTGCGGAAGCTCCCGCCGCAGAGACGCAGGCACCGGCAGAATCCGAGACGGGTTCAGTGGTGTCCAACTCCAAATCCGGCGCAGGTGACGGTGTTAACGGCGGCGGAGAGGTCGACCTTTCGGAAAAGATAATCTACTCCATGGACGCTCACATCGAAACCATGGATTTTGAGGGTTCCGTTGAAAAGGTAACCGAGCTGTTGGAACGCTTTGGCGGATTTGTGGAAAGCTCTTCTGTCAGCGGCATTGACCTTTACAGCCGCGAAAGAGGCTACACTGTTACCCGTTACGCCAACTATACTCTGCGAATCCCTTCCGAAAATTATGGCGGTATGACCGAATCGCTGTCAGAGATCGGAAATGTCACCAACCGCAGCTCCTATGCCGAAAACATCACCACCCAATATTACGACAGTCAGTCCCGCCTTAGCGCATACCGCGTAGAAGAGGAGCGGCTGCTGAGTATGCTGGAAAAAGTTGAAGACGTTGAATCCATGATAGCCATTGAGGAACGCCTTTCAGAGGTTCGTTACCAGATAGAAAGCCTCGAAACTCAGCTGCTTAACTGGCAGCGTCAGGTGGATTACAGCACCGTCTATCTGTATATTCAGGAAGTCGCTTTCCTTACCGAAGAAAAGCCTGTAGTCAGAAGCTATTGGGAACAGGTAGCAGACAGCTTCACCGATTCCCTTGAAGGTATAGGTCGCTTCTTTAAGCAGTTCTTTAAAGGTCTTGTCGGTGCTCTCCCTGTGCTGGTCGTGCTGGCTGTGATCATTGTGGTAGTGCTGGTGATCACCAAAAAGATCATCAAAAAAGGCAAGGCAAAAAAGCTGATGAAACAGCAAAAGAAGACTGACGAAAGCAATACATCTGATTCCTAAATTTCCATACAGAAACATCCCCTCTGAAAAACAGTTTCAGAGGGGATGTT
>CAZIPP010000106.1:0-3803 GCA_964541215.1 uncultured Oscillospiraceae bacterium | reverse complement strand
CTTCAGGCAAAAAGAAGAAGATAGAAAAAATCCGCTGCTCCGGCAGCGGATTTTTATTAGGGACCAGGATTCAGGGACAGTTGACAATTGATCTGTCATTCCGAGCGAGCCAACGTAGTCGGCGACGAGGAATCCCCAAAAGGAATGCAACACAATTTGTGATTTCTCCATTGCTGCGCAATGTTCGAAATGACAGCTTTTTTATTGTTTAAAACAACTCATCCAGCAAAATATAATACCGTATCCTTTCCCGGTCAGGACGTATGCCAAGCTCGGAAAACAGCATTTCAGGCTCAAATCCATTGTATACAGCGCCGTAGGTACCATCGCAGTTGTGCAGAATGCTTCGGTATCCAAGAGCGATGTCCTGATACTTGCAGGCTGTGCCGCTTCTTCCAAGGTCGATAAAACAGCTGATGCGCCCGTTTTCCGCAAAAACATTGGGAAGGCACAGGTCGCCGTGGGAAAATACAGTCTCAGCGTCAGGTCTGCTGCGTTCAAGCCATTCAAGCAGCTGCTTTGGTGAACTGAACCCGCCCTCGCCGTAAGTTCCCGGTTCGGCGTTATCCATGCCGCAAAGCCCAAGCTCCACCTGCTGCCTTGCAAGATGCAGTTTCGTATCAAGACCCCGGTCGGCAGGACAGGATGTTATGTCAACTTGCCAGAGCATTTGCAAAGCTTCGGCAACAAGCTTTGCCAGCAGCCGTGGCTGATTCATTATTTCTTCGTCGCAAAGCATTTTGCCTTTGGCTTTGGTCATCAAAAGGTAATTGGTGCCGTTTTCCTGATGGGAGCAAATTATCTCAGGCACAGGCAGCTTGCCTGAAAGCCATGCCATCATGCTGTGCTCGTTATCGGATTCCACACTTTGCTTTTCGATTTTGAGCACCATATTGTCATAGCACATAACGGCAGAGCCGGACATGCCGGTGCTGTCGATGGTGAAATCCTTACCGGCGACTATCTTTTTTATCTTTTCGGGAAGGTACATTTTAAAAACCTCGATCAGTTAATAATTACCAGCGCACGATGTGACGCTGCACCCCTGCAACTGACTTGCCTGTTAAATTGCAAGGATCTGACCTTTCGGAAAAAGCCTCCCTCTGATGAGGGAGGTGTCAGCGAAGCAGACGGAGGGAGAGTGAATTGGACTACCCCTCCGTCATTTGCTTTGCAAATGCCACCTCCCCTGACAAGGGGAGGCAAGGTGTTAGCTGTTAACCGTAACTTTTTCCTCGCGGTAGTTTACATAATTCTCTATAACAACACACAGCGTTATGATAACGGCGCCTGTTATGCCCACAACGCTGAGCCGCTCTTTAAGCAGTATAAAGGAGAAAAGCGCTGTAAGTATGGGCTGGGTGCACTGTAACATGGATACCATGCCGGAAGAAATGTGGCTGAGGGCGATGTTCTGCATTATATATGCAAGGCAGGTGCAGGTGGTGGCAAGGTAGGCGATTATCAGCCATGCCCTCGGCTCAACACCGGGCAGCACGGAAACATCATCAAAGATAAAGGCTGCCGCAACGGAGATGATGGCGGTGACCGCAGTCTGAACGGTGGACATGGAAAAGGCGTCCATTCGGTTCAGGGTCTTTTCGGAAAAAACAAGGGCAAACGCCAGCGACAGCGCGCAGATAAGGGCAACCACTTCGCCCAAACCAAAGGAGAAGCTGCCTCCGCCGCAGCACAGCAGATACAGCCCCACCACCACAGCCAGCTGGATGGGGATGGAACGGACGGGGTATTTTTTCTTCAAAAGCAAAGTGGACAAAAAGGGCGTGAATATTACCGGCAGAGACATGAGAAAACCCACGTTGGTGGCGGTCGTCAGCCCCAGAGCGATATTGCAGGATATGTATGCGGAAGCCATGCATATGCTCGGCGGCAGCCATTGGGAGGGCTTGGTGGTTTTCAGCTGGTTCAGGGTGCGTTTTCCGAATATAATTATCATCAGCACTGCCGCGGCAGAAAAGCGTGTGGCAAGGCACCACAGCGCGGTTATGCTGTCGAACCCCATCTTGGTAAGCGGGTTTCCGATACCGTAAACAATGCTTTGGATCATGATACACATTATATATGGCAGCGTGTTTTTGCGTGTGGTAGTGTTCATGTCAGCGCTCCTGATCGTAAAATTTTCCATATTATAACTTTAAACGCTCGAAAACACAATATGGATATTGAAAAATCGCATTGACAATTTCTAAAAGTGTAACTAAAATTTATATATCAGGCTGAAAGAGAAACAACGAAAGGAAGAATAAACATGAGTAAATTCCAGACCTTCTATCCCGGTATCTACACCGACCGTGAAAAGGCCGGTATGGAAGTTTTCCTGGCAGAAGCCAAAGCTCTGCAGGAACGCGGCCCCATCGATGTCAAGGCTCTTATTTCCGGCACTCTGCCCGAAGGCACTCCCGGCGTAAGCAACAAGCTGGAAGTCAAAGAAGACATGATGCTGTACAACGCTTATAAGTACGACCCCGAAAATCCTCTGTATACCGATGACGAGTATGCAAAGAAGATGGGCTACGACAAAAAGATCGCCATGCCCGCTTTCGGCGCCCATGACGACAGCATTCTTACCGCTTTCCCCCGTGAAGCCCGCGACATGATGTGTGTCTGCTCCCTGAGCCACTGGGTAAAGCAGCTGGCTCCTGTATACGCAGGCGACACCCTTTACATCGTAAAGGATTCCATCAACTTCACCGATATCACCCCCGAAGAGGGCGGCGAATACCGTAACATGGTCATCCAGTGCTACGGCTCAATCTACAACCAGAACGGCGTTAAGGTCACCGAAGTTATGTTCGGAGCTACCGAAAACCTCAAGAGCTGGAAGGAAGGCGAAATGGATCCCTCCGTTCCCGCATGGGAAAGCCCCGACTGGTGGAAGCGTGCCGAATACACCTACACCGATGCTGACTGGGAAACCATCAAGAACCTGTGGAAAAACGAAGTCCGCCGCGGCGAAGAGCCTCTGTACTGGCAGGATGTCAAGGTCGGCGACAAGCCCACCTGGACCTGTGAAGGTCCCATCGAGTCCACCGCCAACCCCACTGCTCCCTATGGTATGGGCGTCGGCGGCAGCCGCACCATGAAGAAGGAAATGCTGGATCCCGCCAATCCTGCAAAGCTGGTTAAGGACGAAAAGACCGGCGTTTACTTCCCCGAAGATCCCAAGGTACTTACTCCCGAACCTCCCGAGTACGACGATCCCAGACGAAATATGCCGCCTCCTCCCATGCCCGAAGGCGAAGGCGGAGAACCTGCTCCCATGCCTGCACCTCCCAAGCAGACCAAGAGAGGCATCTTTATCAACTTCGCAGGTCGTGATTTTGCTATCCGTCATATCAACAACTGGATGGGCGATCATGGCTGGCTGAAGGAGATCCAGTGGGGCATTATGACCGACCTGAGCGACTACGGTTACAACTTCCCCATGAACCCCGATGCTCCCAACTTTGTCGGTATGGCACCCTCTATGGCAGGACGCCGCATCGAAGGTCACGGTCTGCAGCACGACGTTATGATCATCAAGTCCGAAGTTATCGGCAAGACCGTCAAGAACGGCGAGCATCTTGTTGATCTTATCTTCTGGATGGAAACCATCGACGGCTGCATCTACGAACACGGCAAAGCCACCGTTAAGCTGCCCAGCAGATAAATACAAAACCGCCCGGACCTTGCGTCCGGGCAGCTTTTTGTATTTATCAGTGAAATCTTTGCTTCGCAAAGGTGAAATCACTTCGTGATGAAATATTGCTGACGCAATGTGAAATATGCCTTCGGCATGATGA
>CAZIPP010000105.1:0-3928 GCA_964541215.1 uncultured Oscillospiraceae bacterium | reverse complement strand
TTATTATTATGATTTCAGCTTTACCCAGAGATCGTTATACAGCTTCAGTATCTCTTCCGGCAGATTCAGGAAGGATTCGCAGTTGGAGATAACGTCATCTGAGGGATAGAGAACAGTGTTGTTGCGGGTCTCCTCGTCCAGCTGCCCGTAAGCTTCGGCAGAGGGAGTACCGTAACCGGTCATTTCGCTGTTCATCAGGGCGACATCGGTGGAGCACATGAAGTTGATGAACTCTTCGGCTTCGTCCTTATTCTCAGCGCTCTTGGGGATACACATGCTGTCAACAAAGATGTTGGCGCCTTCCTTGGGCGCGCAGTAGGCAAGGTCAGGATTCTCGGCCACCATTGTCAGATAATCGCCTGCGTAGTAGGGAGCGATGGCAGCTTCTCCGCCGCACATCTTGTCGAATATCTGATCCATAACGTAAGCCTGAACAAGAGGCTTCTGCTGTTCCAGCAGTTCATATGCTTCGTTTATCTGAGCTTCGTCGGTGGTGTTGAAGCTGTAACCCAGCATCTTCAGGGCGATGCCGAAAGCGTCACGGGAGTTGTCGAACATGAGTATCTGACCTGCGTATTTTTCGTCAAACAGGCTTTCCCAGCCCGTTATCTCCCCGTCCACCATGGTGGTGTTGTAGATGATGCCCACGGTGCCCCAGGTGTAGGGGACGGAATAGGTGTTGTCGGGGTCAAAGGCCTGACCGAGATAGCTTTCGTCCAGCAGCTCGTAGTTGGGGATGTTCTCAAAGTTCAGAGGCTGGAGCATATCCTCGTCTATCATGCGGGAGATCATGTAATCGGAAGGGATAACAACATCGTAATTGGCACCGCCGGATTTGAGCACGGCGTACATGGCTTCGTTGTTTTCAAAGGTCTTGTAGTTGACCTTGATGCCGGTCTGCTTTTCAAACATATCCAGCACATCCATGTCGATGTATTCGCCCCAGTTATAAACGTTGACAACTCTCTTTTCGCCGCTGCTTTCAGAAGAGGAGCAGCCGGTAAGAGCAATGGAAAACAGCATGACAACTGCAAGTACAGCACAGGTTAATTTTTTCAATTCATATTTCCTCCGGTTCAATATCAGGGATGTCGGGATCCAGCGCGGCTTCCTTTTTTGCCTGAGCCTTCTCCTGACGGAACTGGCGAACGTTGACTATGACCAGCAGAGCCAGCACTGCCACGAACAATATGGTTGAAAGAGCGTTTATCTTCGGACTGATGCGCTTTCTTGTCATGGAATAGATCAGCATTGACAGGGTCTGCACTTCGGTTCCGGAAGTAAAGTAGCTGATAACGAAATCGTCCAGCGAAAGGGTAAAGGCGATAAGCAGACCGTTGACAACGCCGGAGCGTATCTGAGGCAGCACCACCTTGAAAAAGGACTGTATCTTTGTGGCGCCAAGATCCTGAGCGGCTTCAAACATATTTTTGTCCATCTGCCTCAGCTTGGGCATGACCGACAGGATAACGTAAGGCGTATCAAAGGTGATGTGCGACAGCAGGAGAGTACCGAAGCCCAGCCGCGTGTGCAGCACGTTGCCTATGGTCAGAAACAGCAGCATCAGCGATACGCCGGTGATGATCTCGGAGTTCATTACCGGGATGTTGTTAACTCCCAACAGGAAATTACGGGAGCGTTTGCCCATCTGGTTCAATCCAACTGCCGTTACAGTTCCAAGAACTGTGGCGATAACGGCAGCCAGCACGGAAACCAGTATGGTGGTGCCGAAGGCTTCCATAACGGCGGAGTCGGAAAACAGCTCAACGTACCAGTCCAAAGTAAAGCCTGCCCATACGGTGCGGCTCTTGGACGCGTTGAAGGAAAAAACTATCAGCACCGCGATGGGAGCGTAAAGAAACAGGAAAACGATGCCGATAAAAACTTTTGAAAGAATGCCTGATTTTTTCACAGCAGCACCGCCTCACTTTCTCCGTCGCCGAAGCGGTTCATAACGGCCATGCAGATAATTACAATGACCATCATCACAAGGCTTATGGCAGAGCCCAGGTGGGGGTTATAGGCGTTGCCCAGAAACTGCATCTCGATAAGGTCGCCCAGCATCAGGCTGGAGCCGCCGCCGAGAAGCTTGGAGATGATGAAAGTGGATACCGACGGCACGAACACCATGGTTATGCCGGAAAGCACGCCGGGCAGGGAAAGGGGCAGGATGACCTTGCGGAACACCATGCCGGAGTTGGCACCCAGATCCTGAGCGGCTTCGATAACGCTTTTGTCTATCTTGTCGATAACGGAATAGATGGGCAGGATCATAAAGGGCAGGAAATTGTATACCATGCCCAGCACAACGGCAGCGTCGGTATTGATTATGTTGATGGCTGGCAGACCGATAAGGGTCAGCAGCCTGTTGATAAGACCGTTGTTTTCCAGCAGAGACATCCACGCGTAGGTGCGAAGCAGGAAGTTCATCCACATGGGCAGCATGATAAGCAGCATTGCCACCTGCTTGAAAACGTCGGACTGTTTTGTGATTATATAGGCGAAGGGATAACCGAGGAACAGGCATATAACTGTGGCTATCATTGCCAGCAGAAAGCTTTTGATAAAAACGGTGGTGTAATCACCCATATGGCTGAAATTCTCCAGCGTAAAGGCGCCGTCGGAGGTGGTGAAAGCGTAAATGACCACCAGCACAAGGGGCGCAACAACGAAAATCGCCATCCATATGGTATATGGGATGGCGATCGCTTTACCTTTCATTGGCGGTCAACCTCCCTTTTTCATGATATGTATATCGTCTGGGATGAGATACATACCCACAAGAGTGCCCACAGGCTCACACAGGGTGGAATGGACCAGCCAGTCGTAGCCGTCGGACTCGATAACCATTTCGTAATGGACGCCTTTGAACGTAACGGAACGGACAACGCCTGTCAGCTGACCCTTGTCGGGAGCTACGAGCTTGATGTCTTCGGGTCGTACCACAACGTCCACAGGAGCGTTTTCGCCAAAACCTGAGTCAAGGCAATCAAAGGTGTGCTTTGCGAAGGTGACCACCAGATCACGCTCCATAACGCCGTCGATGATATTGCTTTCGCCGATAAAGTCTGCCACGAAAGCGTTCTTGGGTTCGTTATAGATATCCACGGGAGTGCCTATCTGCTGGATGACGCCGCCGTTCATAACAACGATGGTGTCGCTCATGGTAAGAGCTTCCTCCTGATCGTGGGTAACGTAGATAAAGGTGATGCCCACCTGCTCATGGATGCGCTTCAGCTCGACCTGCATATCCTTGCGGAGCTTCAGGTCAAGAGCGCCCAGAGGTTCGTCCAAAAGAAGTACCCGAGGCTTGTTGACTATGGCTCGGGCAATGGCTATTCGCTGCTGCTGACCACCGGAAAGGGCGGTAGCCATACGCTTTTCATAGCCGGGAAGGTTGACTAATGACAATACTTCACTGACCCTCTTTTTTATCTCACTTTCGGGCACCTTTTTGATGCGCAGACCGAAGGCTATGTTGTCATAGACATTCATGTGAGTGAAAAGAGCGTACTTCTGAAATACCGTATTTATATGCCGCTTGTGCGGCGGAACATCATTTATCCTTACGCCGTCGAAAAGCACGTCGCCGGAGGTGGGGGTCTCAAACCCGCCAAGTATGCGGAGCGTGGTGGTTTTGCCGCATCCCGAAGGACCCAGCAGGGTAAGGAATTCATGATCGTTGATGTACAGATTGATATTGTTTAAAACAACTTCACCGTCAAACGCCATAACGCAGTCGCGCAGGCGTATGAGCTCTTTGGACATTTATCCTCCTCCTCAGATGCAGGCGCGGAGATCATCCGACACCCGGATAAACCGATTTCCCAACCGCAGGGCGGAAGGGTTCCATGTTATGATTGAATATTATATTGTTTTGCACATTTTGTCAATAATAATACTGTATTTAGGGATACAAATTTTGATG
>CAZIPP010000104.1:0-3972 GCA_964541215.1 uncultured Oscillospiraceae bacterium | reverse complement strand
GCCGCTTTGCCAGACATACCCGCAGCATCTGACAAAGCGGCTTAGGTCAGAGGGTCTGACCTGGGTCAGCGAATCTGACCTTTCTCAGAAACGTGGTTTTTTGGGGGTCAATGAAAGGAAAGTCAAGGAATACTGGAAAGAAATTCAGAGACACCACGCTCCTGTTATTCACGAAGTCTTCACATTTGCAACACAAATATAACACATAATAAACGCAAATGCAAGAGGAAAAATAAAAAAACAGAACCGAATTATACGGTTCTGCTTTGATATTATTTGAATATAGCTGTTTTTTCCAGCGCATTGTATAAAAGAAGTCCAAGAACGCCGCAGGAAATGACCTCGCCAAGTCCAACGGTGATGAAAAAGTACCAGTAACTGCCTTCAAATAAATAGACGTGCTGAAGAACAAAAGGCACAATGACCGCATTGGCAAGAATGGGAAATATTGGCGCAGTCCATTTGCTTTTGGCAAGCTTCCATGTTCCCAAAGCGCCGAGCAATGTGGCAAGGGAGCCGAACACCACGTCCCATGGCGCGCAGCCGGTGAGCAGGTTTGCCAGCAGGCAGCCCACAAATAGCCCGGGAACGGCGGCAGGCGTCAGCAAGGGAAGGAGCGTCAGAGCTTCGCTGAGCCTTATTTGAATGACGCCACTGGCAATACCCAAGGCGTTGGCAAGAAAGGTCAGCGATACATAAAGCGCGGCAATTATTGCCCCATAAGTGATAGATCTTGTTTTGCTATTCATTTTTATTCTCCTTAGTTTTTATTTAAGTGAGGATGGTTACGAACTCACTGCCATAAGGCGAGGTAATAATACTATAAATTTTAAATCTTTGCAACCGTTTGACTTGAATGTACCTTGATTTTGATGTATTATCTAATTCAATGAATCAATGAACATAGTTTTGGAGGCGTACATGAACAAGGTATACGTTCCCGAGGGATATAAAAGCGCCCTTTCGGTTTATGATACTCAGCGAGCCATTGAGCTTATAAAGGAGACTTTCCAGAAGAATCTGCGCACAGCGCTGAACCTCAAGCGTGTGTCGGCGCCGCTGTTCGTCAGCGCAGACACCGGTCTGAACGACGATCTTAACGGCGTGGAGCGTGCTGTTGATTTTGATGTGCCCGCAGTTGGCGGCAAGCATTTTCAGGTGGTACACTCGCTGGCAAAGTGGAAAAGACTTGCCCTCAAGCGCTATGAGTTTTATGTGGGAAATGGTCTTTATACCGATATGAACGCTATCCGACGTGACGAGGATGTGCTTGATAATATCCATTCCGTTTACGTTGACCAGTGGGACTGGGAGAAGATAATCTCCCGGGAAGACAGAAACGTTGAATACCTGAAAGACACTGTCCGGCGTATCGTTAGCGCCATCTGCAATACCTGCGATGAGCTTATGTGGGAGTTCCCTGTGCTGAAAACTCAGCTCAATCGTGAGGTCACCTTTGTAACTTCTCAGGAACTGGAAGACATGTATCCTGACCTTACTCCCAATCAGAGGGAATATGAGTTTGCCAAAGAGCATAAGACCATCTTTATCATGCAGATCGGAAAAACGCTTCGGTCCGGCACCAGGCACGATGGCAGAGCGCCCGACTACGATGACTGGGATCTCAATGGAGATATCATCTTCTATAACGAAGTCCTGGACAGAGCATTTGAGGTTTCCTCCATGGGTATTCGCGTTGACGAAGAAAGCCTTGCCCGTCAGCTGAAAATATCCGGCTGTGAAAATCGCCGTGAGCTGCTGTACCACAGAATGCTGCTCAATGGAGAACTGCCACTGACCATCGGCGGCGGTATCGGTCAAAGCCGCCTGTGTATGCTGCTCATGGGCTGTGCCCACATAGGCGAAGTTCAGTCCGGCGTATGGGACGATGAGACCAGAGAAGTCTGCGAAAAGGCAGGTATATTCCTGCTGTAATTTGAACTGAATATATCGGTGCCGCAGGCAGGAAATGACCTTGCCTGCGGCGTTTTTATATTACTGCATGCCACCAATGGATACAAATGTGAAGAAAGACAAAAAACGGTGAAGTAATTGTGTATCCGAGACAATGACAACCGCATAAGCCTCTGATATACTGAGCTTATATACTAAATAAGGAGGAAGTTGCAATGAAAAAGGTCACAGTAATATCATTGATCCTTGTACTTTCGATGATCCTTGCGCTTATGTCCGGCTGCGCGGGAAACACCGAAAAAGTCGTTTCCGAGACTCCTGTTTCAGAGGAGTCGGCTCCCGTTCAGGATACGTCGGAGGAACCGGAAGTACCTGACGAAGCGGAAAACGCTCCGGAGGAAGAAGTGACGGATGGGGAAGAAGCGGATGCTGCCGATGCGCCCCAGCAGCGTCCTTCCATAGAATATCCCCTGTCGGAAGATGAGCCTGTGGTGTTCAGCCTGTTCACTTCCGTGGGCGGTCTGGGAACCTCCATGACCATCGTTACAGACAGTCTGGATGTTTACCCATGCTTCCAGATAGCCAATGAAAAGACAAATGTTGAGCTCGAGTATTTTCTTTCATCACCGGAAACCACAGAGACAAAGCTGAATCTTATAATCGCTTCAGGCGATATGCCTACGTTCTTCACCGGTCTTGATATGTATTATGTGTCCGGACGTGAAGCCGCAATAGAAGACGGAGTTGTGGTCGATCTGGCACCGTACATGGAGGAATGTGCGCCCGATTATATGAATCTGCTTGACGAGCATCCCACCATAAAGAAGAAGCTGGCCACCGACAACGGACAGATAGCCATATTTGCGCCTATAGCAACGGCTCGGTATTCCGGACTTTCCATCCGTCAGGACTGGCTTGAGGAGCTGAATATGGAAGCTCCCAGAACGTACGATGAACTCAATGAGGTGCTGGAAGCCTTCAAAACGGAGTTTGGATGTGAGGATGCGCTGCTTCTGAACTCCAAGCTGTGCGGTGACAACAACGAATTTTGCGCCGGCTACGGACTTAATATGCTGCGCGGAAACGTAGGATCCCTTGCCTTTGAGGTTCGTGACGGAAAGGTTGAGCTGTTCTGTCAGGGCGAAGGCTTTGTGGATTATATGAAGATGGTTGCCGGATGGCGTGAAAAGGGATATATTACGAACTATATGAACGTAGGACCTTTCAACGCCAGCAAATATGTGGGCAATGACAGCAGCGGCGTATGGGTAGGCGACACCAATGTCTTTGGCGACGACTGGGTCGGCGAAAACTATACCGGTTCCTATGACTTCAAGGCCATGCCCATTGGCGACGTTACAAAAACTCCCGGCGAAGCTGTTGAGATAGGCGGCATTGAGGAAGACATCGACGGCGAACTTGCATGGAGCGTGACCACCGCCTGTGACGATATAGAGAATGCTGTGAAATATCTCAACTGGTGGTATACGGAAGAAGGCAATCTGGCAGCCAGCTTTGGACGTGAAGGCGAAGCATACGAGATGGTTGATGGCGTTCCTGTTTTCACCGAGCTTGTGACCAATAATGAGGATTATACTTTCCGTGGCGCTATCGGTGTATATGTAGGCGGCAGCAGTCCTGCCTCTCAGCATCCTGCAAGACTTGATCCCAGAAACTCCCTCGAAAATGAGGTGCAGGTGTCTAGTAAGGAAATATGGTATCCCGAAAACCGTGGCACAGCCTATACCTGTTACGGCAACATGACCGCTGTTGAAAGCCAGACCTATGCTGCCAAAGCAGGCGACATCGGCACATATCTTGAAGAGTATATGGCCAAGGTGGTCGAGGGCGTCGTCAACATTGACGAGACCTATGACGAAATGATAGCCACCTGTTTCGATTTGGGACTCCAGGAGGTTCTGGACATCAAGCAGGCCGCACATGACAGATATATGAACAGATAAAAAATACAAAAAGTGAGCCGTGATAAACGGCTCACTTTTTCAGCGTGTCAAAATAGTCCTTTGGACTATTTTGACACGGTTTTTCAGTTTGCTG
>CAZIPP010000103.1:0-4089 GCA_964541215.1 uncultured Oscillospiraceae bacterium | reverse complement strand
GTGGAGCAGATGGTGTTCATCTGGGTCATGTTGCCGATGCCGAATGCGGCAAGAGCGCCAAATGCTGCAAAGATGCAGGCCAGCCATTTCCATTTTTTGCCGAGACCGTTGGTGATGTAGTACATAGGTCCGCCGACCCAGTCGCCCTGAGCGTTCTTTTCACGGAACTTGATAGCCAGAGTAACTTCGGCGAACTTGGTGCACATACCCAGCAGAGCGGAAACCCACATCCAGAATACAGCGCCGGGACCGCCGATGGCGATAGCGCCGGAAACACCGGCGATGTTGCCGGTACCGATGGATGCGGCCAGTGCGGTACACATAGCCTTAAAGGGGGATACAGAACCTTCCTTGGTTTCGGATTTCTGGAAGGCTTTGCCGACGGTGTTCTTCATGATGTGACCAAACTTGGTGAACTGAATGAAACCGCAGCGGATGGACAGGTAGATGCCGGTGCCCATGATCAGGATCATCATAGGAAGACCCCAAACTACACCATTAATGGCATTGTTAATACTTGCAATCATTTCCATTTAGTAATTTCCTCCATTCTCTTAATAATCCTTGCGTTGGGTATTTTTGATAACTCAATTATATATTACGGGCATGTTTTGTGTCAATAATAGATAATTTTTTCACAATATCTTTGCGACATCTAAACGACATTGGATAATACCAAACGTATCATACATTACACATACTCAGAAAACTTTTTGCGTTAAAAAATGTTTATTTTTCGAGAATTTATATAAATATCTTGAATTTTTCAGCTCAAGGCATTACAATACTCCAGAGGAAGTGTGACTGTTGATAAATATAGTTCTGGCTGAGCCCGAAATACCCGCAAACACCGGAAACATAGCCCGCACCTGCGCGGCGACCGGAAGTCGGCTCCATCTGATAAAGCCTTTGGGGTTTGATATAAGCGACAAGGCTGTTAAACGTGCGGGTTTGGATTACTGGCACATGGTGGATATAGCCGTTTATGAGAGCATGGCGGATTTTTTTGAAAAAAACCCGGATGCCGACCTGTGGCTGATGAGTACGAAAGCTCCTCAGACATATACGGAGGCTCAGTTTAAAGACGGGTGTTTCCTTATGTTCGGCAAGGAGACAAAGGGATTGCCCGAAGACCTTTTGGTCGATCGGTATGACCGGTGCCTGCGCATTCCCATGCGAGAGGATGCCAGAAGCCTCAATCTTGCAAACTCCGTGGCGATAGTTACCTATGAGGCGCTGCGCCAGCTGGATTTTCCCGGGCTGAGCGGATGCTCGGAATACTTTAAATAATTAATAATTAGTAGTTAATAATTAATAACGCACGATGTGACATTTTGTTTATGCAGGGTCACGGCGTGCCGTGACCGCCAACAGGAGCGAACATGGTTGTCAAATCCGACAATGTGTTTACCTGGGATCAAGCATTATCAACTGTTAATTATTAATTTTTAATTGTTAATTATTAATTCAATCAGTAAGGATGGCGAAACGACATGAACCTTAACAAAAAGACCATACTCGATATCGATGTTACCGGCAAGAAAGTGCTTGTGCGCTGCGACTTCAACGTACCCACCGACGAGAATGGTCAGATAACCGATGACGGACGTATCGTAAAAACTCTGCCCACCATCAACTACCTGCTGGATCACGGCGCGGCTGTTATTCTCTGCTCCCATATGGGTCGCCCCAAGAACGGCTATGAGGAAAAGTATTCCCTGAAGGTAGTTGCCCAGCGTCTGCGTGAATTGCTCAACAGGACCGTCTGGCTGGCTCACGACGTTGTTGGTGTTGACGCTCAGCTTATGGTTTCGACCATGAATCCCGGCGACATCGTCCTGCTGGAAAATGTTCGCTTTGAGCCGGGCGAGACCAAGAATGACGACACCCTTGCCAAGCGCTATGCCGCAATGGCAGACATTTACGTCAACGATGCTTTTGGGTCCTCTCATCGCGCCCACAGCTCAACTGCCGGCGTTACCAAGTATCTGCCTGCCGTGGCGGGTCTGCTCATTAAAAAAGAGCTTGACCTGATGGTGCCTGCGCGAGACAACCCCACTCATCCCTTCCTGCTTGTTATGGGCGGTTCCAAAGTGTCCGACAAGATCGGCGTTATCGATTATCTTTTGAATAAGGTTGACAATATCATCATCGGCGGCGGCATGAGCTATACCTTTACCAAGGCGCTCGGCGGCGAGATAGGCAACTCCCTGTTTGAGGAAGACAGCGTGGTTTACTGCCGTAAGCTGATGAAAAAGGCCATGGAACTGGGCGTTCGCATATTCCTGCCCGTTGACAACGTGGCAGCCGACAGCTTCTCCAACGATGCGGCTACCTGCATCTGTACCGATGGCGAGGTTCCCGAGGGCATGATGGGTCTGGATATAGGACCCATTACCACCAAACGCTTCTGCGAAGTTATTGAAAAAGCCGGAACCATCGTCTGGAATGGTCCCATGGGCGTTTTCGAGTTCCCCAATTTTGCCGAAGGTACCCGCAAGGTCGCCGAAGCAGTTGCAAACGCCGACGGCATTTCCATCATCGGCGGCGGAGACAGCGCAGCAGCTGTGGAGCAGTTTGGTCTCGCCGAAAAGGTTTCCCACGTTTCCACCGGCGGCGGCGCGTCGCTCGACTTCTTTGCCGGTCACAGCCTGCCCGGCATCGAGTGCCTGATGGATAAAGATATGTAAAGAGGTAGTCAGAAATGAATAGAAAATACCGCAAAACGGTAATTGCAGCCAACTGGAAAATGAATAAGGATGTGGACGAGACAAAAGCCTGCGCCGAAGAGATAAAGGCTCTTGTCGGTCGTGTCCGCTGGTGCGATATAGTTGTATGTGTTCCGTCAGTGGATATCGCGGCAGCAGTTAAGGCTTTCCGCGACTGCCGCATATCTGTTGGCGCTCAGAACGTGTTTTATGAATCCAGCGGAGCCTACACCGGTGAGGTCTCCGTTCCCATGCTTAAAAGCCTCGGCGTAAAGTACGTCATCGTTGGTCACAGTGAAAGAAGAAAGTACTTCGGCGAGACCGACGAGGATGTTTCCAAAAAGGTAAAAGCCGTTCTGGAAGGCGGTCTGTCTCCCATAGTCTGCGTTGGCGAAGAGCTTGCCCAGCGTAAGGCGGGTGTGGAGCAGGAAATAGTTGCCGCTCAGGTTAAGCTGGCGCTTCAGGGCGTTGAGCCTACCAGCCTGAGAAGGGTCATAATCGCCTACGAACCCATTTGGGCCATCGGTACAGGACTTACCGCAACGCCTGAGGAAGCCAACCGTATGGGCGAACATATCCGCACCGTTATCCGCAAGATGTATGGCGCAAGAGTTGCCCGTTCCGTAACAATTCAGTACGGCGGCTCCATGAACGAGAACAACGCAGCCGAGCTGCTGGCGCAGCCCGATGTAGACGGCGGACTTATCGGCGGAGCTTCTCTGGACGCAAAGAAATTTGCAGCCATTGTTGAAGCAGCAAATCAGTAAGTAAAAGAGTGTCATTTCGAACCTCGCGAGTGCGAGGGAGAAACCCCCGCCATAAGATGGGGATCCCTCATCGATGTGGTAAGCTTAGCTTCCCGCACCTCACTAGAAATGACAGCGTGAATAATTACAGGAGATATTAAAATGAAAAATTTTATTGAGATCATCGATGTACATGCACGTCAGGTGCTTGATTCCCGCGGCAATCCCACTGTTGAAGCCGAAGTTTATCTGGACGGCGGCTTTGTAGGTCGTGCCATGGTCCCCTCCGGCGCATCCACCGGTATCCACGAAGCCTGCGAGCTCCGCGACGGAGGCGAAGCCTACATGGGCAAGGGCGTTGAAAAGGCTGTTGAAAACGTAAACTCCGAGATCGCTGAAGCCATCATCGGTATGAATGTCCTCGATCAGGCTGCCATCGATGCTGTTATGATAGAGCTGGACGGCACCCCCAACAAGACCCGTCTCGGCGCCAACGCCATCCTCGCCGTATCTCTTGCCTGCGCAAGAGCTGCTGCTGATGCCCTTGGCGTGAGCCTGTACAACTATATCGGCGGTGTCAATGCCAAAACTCTGCCTGTTCCCATGATGAACATTCTCAACGGCGGCGCTCATGC
>CAZIPP010000102.1:0-4355 GCA_964541215.1 uncultured Oscillospiraceae bacterium | reverse complement strand
AAGCTGCCGCAATAATAGTTACCGTTGTGCTGCATCTTTGGAAACGGCAAATGCTTCTTTCAATAGCAGGAGCAACCGTATGCTACATGCTGTTGGTTCAGTTTGTGTTTTAGTTCGAAATATCCCCAACTTCTGAGATATCTCTTTACAAGTTGGGGATATTGACCATTCATTAACAAGCCTATACACATAATACTTCGATTTTTCTTTCACATAGAGTTTTTGCGGGTTATTTTCTTCCATGTATATTTGCGCGTTATCAATATAACTGCAATTAGTATGCTTGTTTTCTTTTGGCACACCATACTTTCCCGAAAGTGTTTCATCATCATATGTCAGAAAACCACAGAAGCCATTTTTCAGACACTCTTCACTCAACTCATCAACTATATCCTGTCTTGTCCCAACGCCTCTCTGTCTCTTGTATAAATTGTTATTATATCTGATATATGTATAATCTCTTAGCCTTTCAGATAAGAAAATATGAACACCATGCAGGTTGGGGTTATGCATATTAACCCCCTCTTTGGGCTTACTTCCTTCCAGCGAAAGTATCACCGCGTCGGGATAATCATCACTGACATATACGCTTCCGCTGACAACAGTGCCCTCAGCTACACGAAGTTGAAGCTCTTCCTTTGGCGCAGCATCTATAATGGGCTCTACATCGCCTATTATATACCAGCCTTCAGAAATGTACTGTTCCAGAAAACGTTTGTCCGAAGTTGAATTTTCGTAGTAATAAAGCTTGCCATTGACCAGTATCACATCGCTTTTTTCATCAATAAGCGAAACTCCAAACCATATTCCAAGCGCCGTCAACAGCAGTAAGCCAAGCAAAATACAGGTGATTATCAGTTTATTATTCATCTCATCATTCCCGAACCAGTCGCCAGATATAATATGCATCAATGGTATCGATCACATTGCCCATATTATCACGTATCTTTTTATTGTTTGCGTATGTGTATATTTTGCCCGAATCTTCCGGGTCATAAATTATTCTGATTTCTTCGTCGTATTGCTCGCAGTTGCCCCAGTTGGTTTCACCTTCCGCAGTCGGCATAAAAAAATCGTCTCCTGTATAGCGTAAAACCTCACCTTCAACGCACTTATCAGGAAAACCATAGTGATACATTCCCGAATAATACGAGTAACGCCTTTTTTTGTACAGTTGTCCCTGATGATAAATATAATGATCCCACATTACCCTGTCTGTCACAAACAATGCAGTACCATGGTATTCTCCCCTGCCAATGTATTTTGCGTTGTAGTTGATATAAAGGACATCAGGATTATTCTCGTTCGCAAATACTGTTCCGCTTACCTCAAACCCCGAACAAATCTTCATTTGGAATTCCTCGGTTGGCATTTCATTTTCAACCGTTGTCAGTTCTCCAACTTTAACAAACTCCGAGGGCACGCCGTCAAATACACGACTGTAGCAGCTGTAATACCGACCATTATACAGGATAATATCTTCTCTATTCGGCGTGTTTTTGATTGCAAACACAAAGCATACACACAGGGCTGTCGCCAATACAAGACAGAGTATCAAACCAACGATTTTAAAAGATTTCAAATGATTATTTTTCAGCTTTTTCATTTTAACCACTCCTTACTATGCCGGTGACGTGGGAATTTGCTCCCCCATCATCCCGCAAAAATGATGGCATTGGCTTTGTTTACACCATCACCGTACACTCTGACGTAAGGTAAGTGTCAATAGAAAAAGTTAAAATCATAGAAAAAATCCCTATCTTGAGCACAACAAGACAGGGATTTCTTATGTTAGTTTCAAATTTCAGGGCAAACTAACCCTTTTGGCCCGGCTTTTTATAGAACAGGTTGCCGATGATCTGAACCGCTGCAAAAACAATAAGATAGTGGACAACAACACTGACTCCGTAAGCAGCAAACGCAGCATAAACCATAAATACACAGCCTACAAGACCGAGCGAAGGCATGACATATCTCTTGAAACCGTTTAAGTCTGTGGCCTTTCGCATGAATTGGATGAACATTGGGATGTACATTGCATACAAAGTGATGATGGGCAGCTCAGAGTTATCAAAGCAGAAATTACCGAACCAGCCTTCGGTAAGGTTTGCGCCATAGAAGAAGAACAGCCAGAAAGCATTGAAGGCAAGGCTTATGGTGCTTGAGTTGGTAGGCATGTTGGTAACAGGGTCTACCTGACTGAATATCTTTGGCAGAGGTCCCTGTCCACGTGCAGCCAAAGAATACATACCGCGGCAGCAGGACAGCGTCAGACCGTTCAAAGTGCCAAGACACGAAACTACTATCAATACAAAAATAAGGTTACCTGCAGTATCACCCAACATTCGCTGGAAAGCAAGTTTGACAGCATTCTGTCCGCTTTCCATAAGCTCGGCAGAAGATACGACACCATGGATACCGATATAGTACAGGATATATGTCAGAACAACGATGAAGGAGCCGATGACCAGCGCAAACGGCAAATTCTTCTTTGCGTTCTTCAACTCAGCATTGATGGAGGTAGCCAGTATCCAGCCCTCGTAAGCAAACGCAACAGCTACCATAGCGCCCATCAGACCGGCGCTGGCAGAGATCTCAGCATTAGCCATGGTAGCTATGTTCTCGGTCATGCGACCGTTAAAGAAGCTCATGATCGTACCTACGATGGCCATAACGCCTATGGGAATCATCTTGATAACAGTAGTTGAAACCTGAAACTTGCCTGCAATTCTGGGAGCTATGGTATTTAGCACAAAGTCAAGACACAAAAACAGGCAGGCGATCGTCATACAAGCGCCGCCGGTGATATCCCATCCCAGCAGAACACACAGATATCGCGCACTGACCCATGCAAGAACACCAACAAGACAGGGAGTGTACAGAGTTGCCATAAACCAGCCAATGTTATAGGCATATCTGTCACCCATAGTGGCTTCCGCATAGTCCACAAGACCGTTGACCTTTTCGTACTTGGTGGCCATTGTTGCAAAAACATAAGAGCAAACAATCATAATAAAGCCGACTATCAGCCATGCCAAAATGCCGAGCGGCATGTTTCCGCCGGTTTTATTAAGAACAGATTCTGCTTTAAAGAAGACGCCTGAACCAATTACGATGCCAACAACCATGCATATGGCAGTTGGGAGCCCATATTTTTCCTTCAAACCATTGTTCATTTATTTTCCCTCCTTCTTATATTCACGAAGAATGTATATATGATACTTCTATTCACAGAAAAAAGCAATAATATGTTAAAAATATTAACAATATTTAAGCCGTCATATAGGTATTATAAACAAAAACCACAGGAATTCCTGTGGTTTTGATAATTTTTCAATTAAATCTATTTTAGTTTAGCTTGTTATGCAGCTGCCAGGAGTATGCTACAGGCACAACTATAAGAATTGCGAGAACTGCTGTTAGAATAATAACCATAGACTCTTCAGGCAAAAAAGCTGACATCGCAATCACTATGCCGCCAGCGACCCACAACCTGCCGCACAAACGATGAGTGCGGTTCCAGACTTCTTCATTGTTCAGTGTCCATGGAAGCTTTATGCCAATCGTGTAGTTCTGCTTGCACTTGGGAAGATAGTTGCCTATGACAATAAACATAAGACCGATCATCAAAGGCATTCCGCGTTCGATGTTCATATCGATACCAAAAGCATAAGCATAAATATACCCAAATGAGATAACAGAAATTGCCGGACATATCCAGATCACAAGAGCGACTATCTTTCTGCCATGATTTTGATGTTTCGGATCAAGAGCAGTAAAAGCAAGACAAAGTACCTGAACAGCAAGAAGAATACACGGAAGCAGGAAAACAACAAAGGCTTTGCTGCTCCAGCCATTGGGTTCACCATCAGCTCCCCAGTGGGTTGCAATTTCAGCAGGAAGCTTGTTCCAACTCAAGATACCAAACAGCATCGGCAGTAACATTACGATGCATGACAATATGATCTTTGTTTTGTTTCCTTTTATCATTGTCTTACTCCCCTTTCAAATCAGTTATCCAGAGCATTATTTCTTCCAGAACGGAAGCATTCAGCTCATAAAAGATATACTTTCCTTCACGAGTATCCCGAATCAGATCCGCGTCTTTGAGTACAGACAGATGTCTGGAAATTGATGCACCTGTTACATCGAAATGCTCGGTTATCTCCCCCGCTGACAACCTGCCTTTTTTCAAAAGATTAAGTATCTCGCGACGTATAGGATCTGCCAGAGCCTTCAGTGTATGCTGTAATGACACCGTATCACTCCATTCATTTAACATTTAACCTAATTGTTAAATGAATTATATATCAACACAAAATAATTGTCAAGCTAAAAAATCCCTGAACCGTTGA
>CAZIPP010000101.1:0-4396 GCA_964541215.1 uncultured Oscillospiraceae bacterium | reverse complement strand
TAGGTGTTGTTGTGGAAAAACGCATGCGATTTTCGAGGGGGCAGCTATGCTGACCCAGTCATCCTGAGCGCAGCGAAGGATCTGTTACAGCAGTAAACTACCAATGTTCAATTCGTGCAGCAAAGCATAAATACAGTCCTGTTTAGATGGGTAAACAAGGCTTGGTCTTGTTGATGAAAGCGCTTTGAACTTATGATCCAAATCTTCAAATGCACCATCTGGATAATATGCGTTGTAATCGTAGTTGGCGGGCATCATTGATAATTCACTTAATAGTTGTTCTGCGCTTAACTTTTTCATGTTGCCCAACAGCTTTGTGTGTGCACCAACATTGCCGTAGTATACATCAAGCTCCTGCGTGATGTTGAAAAACTTCCACTGTGGAGCCAGACATTTTTCTGAAGCATACTTAAATCCGTCTGCAATGATGCTGTCTATAATGCAATGCTCATTAAACTGTTCGCAGCATTTCAAAAGAGGATCTGTGCTAATGCCTCGGGAATTCGCGACTTTGGATATTCTAATACATTCCAAAACATCTGCGCGGTGCTGTTGATATTGCTTCATCCTTGTGGTGGGAACGTATATAGGGACAGTAAGGCGGCAATCAGCTTTTTTATAAGACAGCATCGTATCAATACCGTTTTCAAGCCCCGCATACAAATGTTTGCTGACTATTAGATTAAACAGAATTTCTAAACCGTGCTCCGTCAAAAAATCGGCAGCTTCAAAAATGTCGGAATAAGCGCCTATACGATTTACAAGACGATCATGGGCTTGTTCGTTACCGTGGACTGCAAGCATAAAACCGTTAGCGCCGGAAGACCTGAGTAAATCCAATACATGTTCCCGATTCTTATGGTTCATCAATGCAGTGCCGGTGGTTGGGACTAAATAGTTAGCAAATGAGAAATAGCAGGGAAGAGTGGTTGATAAACAATCAAGTATTTCAGCGATTTGTGGATGACAGAAAGGTTCGTTTCCTATTGTGACAGCGATATCACCATCAAGATATTTTAGTACTTTGGCAAATTTTTCTGCACAATAACTAAAATCGTCAAATTTCATGGTTGGGGCATGACCGCCACCAACATAACAATGTGCACAGCTTGTGGTGCAGCCTGCCACAGTGATTTCGATAGTATATTTCATTGTTTTGCTCCTTAATAGTAATCTTTTTAGTTAAGCAAAACAAGCCGGCGACTCGTTAAGTCGCTCTATGCATCGTCGCCTGACTCATTTTGCATAGAGCGTACAGAGCATGTGAGACGGCATTTGCATTATTCCAAACATAAAAGCCTGCCTTCTTTCAAATGGATTTGATCGAATAATAGCATATTAAAACACAAAAACAAAGAGGTATTGTGTTTCCAAAACGGAATGAGTTTCCTGTAACATCAAATTGGTGGACAATTTCCCCTGTGATATAATTAGTGCAAGACTGTTGTAAAAGAAAGGAAGCAAAACATGAGCGATATTCTTCGTTTCCCGGTAGATAACTATACCATGTCTGCCCGTAATAAAGGCGGCAGCGGATTCCCCGGTGGCGGACCGGGAGGTCCTCCCGGCGGTCACTGTGCCGATGACGACACCGAAGGATTCATGATTTGAATAAAGGGTATATGTGACTAATATTTAATGGGCTGACGCAATTTACGGCAGCCCAAATTTCATAAAAAAGCAATATTCAGAACCATCTTCACATAAAATTCAGAAAGGGAAATTGCACAAAAAACAATGTGAAGAAAGGGTGAAGTTGGTGATTTTATGCAATAGACGAATTATATCCTATATTTAGAAGCAGTAATAAGCTAAACAAATCATTGCAAAAAGTTGTAAAATGCGGTCAAAATATGTAATTTAACGCATAAACATTGTTAAAAAATCAACATAGGATTTTTTGTCAAAAAAAGGGTCTGCTAAAAATATGCAGAATAAACAATTATGTTGTGCAGTATTCCGAGGTTTACATACTATTGTACAAAAAAATAGCAAAAATTTATAAGAAATTACTTGTAAAATGACTAAAGTATGTTATAATCATCTAAGGCAGACCAGTGAGATCGGTCTGTCGAGAAAAGGCGAACCAGTGAGATCGGTTTGCTGAATGTGCCGTCCGAGTCGGAAAAGACGCATTCGTGTCATCCAATCACCTTCCGCGTTTTAATGACCGGCGATGCAGAACTGTGTTGATTATAACACAAACTTTGTATTCTTACAACGGAAAGGAGAGAATGCCCCTTACGTAACGGAAGCAGGTTAATGTCTAATGCAGCGAACGCTGCATCGAAAATGCAGCGAATGGCTTCGTTACGCATCAACTTATTGCTTTTAGATACTGAATTGGTTTTGTTTACAAATCCGGGCAGTATTGCCCAGTGACTAAGGTCACATCGTAAGAGCATTCTTTTTTCTCGTGGAGTCCGGTCATTGCCGAGGCTTTTGAGAACGTGGGAAATGTATGGATGCAACACCAAGTTATGTTTGAAAAGGAGAATCGGCATGCGATGGATTGATTTTAAGCGTGACTTCCGCATGAACAAGGGTCTGTACGCCCTCATCGTGCCAATCGTCATCTATATCTTTATCTTTAACTACCTGCCTATGGGCGGTATCATCATGTGCTTCGAGAGATTCTCGCCGAAGAACGGCGTCTTCTTCTCGGAATGGGTCGGCCTGAAGCACTTTATTGACTTCTTTAGTACATATTACTTCTGGCGTCTCATGCGCAACACTCTGCTGCTTAGTATTTATGGTCTGCTGTGGGGCTATCCCGCACCTATCATCTATGCTCTGCTGCTGAACGAACTCGAAAATGAATACTTCAAGAAGGCTGTTCAGGTTATCAGCTATATGCCTAACTTCATTTCCACAGTCGTTATCTGCGGTATCATCATCGACTTCGTTTCTTCCGACGGTCTTATCACCGATCTGCTGGTTGCAGTCGGCTTCCTTGAAAGCCCCAAGAACCTGTTGTCAGTATCGGGTTACTTCCGTACCATTATGATCGCTTCAGACTTGTGGCAGCAGGTCGGCTTCGGCTCGATCCTGTTCCTCGCAACTCTGACCGGTATCGACCAGGAGCTGTACGAAGCTGCTCTGATCGACGGCGCCGGCAGATGGAAACAGACTATCCATGTTACCATCCCCGGTCTGATGCCCGTTATCACCATTATGCTGATCCAGCGTGTTGGCGGTCTGCTTGGCACCAACATGGAAAAGATCATCCTTCTGTACAACCCCCTGATCTACGAAACCGCAGATACTATTGGCTCATTCGTTTACAGAAAAGGTCTGCAGGAAGCAAACTACGGCTACAGCTCTGCTGTTGGTATGTTTAACTCCATCGTTGGCTTGATCCTTCTCTGTCTCGCTAACGGTATCGCCCGTAAGTATGGCGAGACCAGCCTGTTTTAATGGAAAGGATGGTCTGAAGTATGAAATCATTTATTGTCAAGACTCCTGCAAGACGGGCCTTCGAAGTATTCAACTACGTATTTCTCGTATGTTTTGCACTTGTTTGTCTGCTGCCCGTTCTTCACGTTATATTCGCTTCCTTCTCGGATCCTACTCTGATGGCCCAGCATTCCGGCCTTATCTGGAAGCCTCTGTTTGATGAAACTCATCCCCTTACCCTGTACGGCTACAAGATGGTTTTCGGCAACGACTCCCTGCTGATGGGCTATGCCAACACCATTTTCTACTGCGCAGTCGGTGGCGCTTTCTCCACCATCCTGTGCACCATGGGCGGCTTCGTCCTTTCCCGTAAGGGTCTGATCCTGAAAAAGTACATCATGATCTTCCTGACCATCACCATGTTCTTCAACGGTGGTATGATCCCCACCTACATGGTCATCAAGAAGATCGGTCTGCTGAACAACCGTCTGGTTATGGTTATCCCCAACGCAGTTAACGTTATGTCTCTTGTCATTATCCGTACTGCTATTCAAGGTATGCCCACCAGCCTTGAAGAATCCGCCCGTCTCGACGGCGCAGGCAACTTCACCATTCTGTTCAAGATCGTTATTCCTCTGGTCAAAGCTACCGTCGCCGTTCTTGCTCTGCAGTATGTTCTGATGAAATGGAACGCCTACTTCGAAGCTATGATCTATCTGAACGATCGTAAGATGTACCCCCTGCAGGTCATCCTTCGTGAGATCCTCGTTGAGAGCGACTCCTCTTCTCTGACCTACGACGCCGAGCTGGCTCAGTATGCCGACCTTATCGAATACTGCACCATCGTCGTCGCCATCCTGCCCATATTCTGCTTCTATCCCTTCATTCTGAAGTACTTCACCAAGGGCATGATGATCGGCTCTCTGAAGGGCTAATCCCAATTATAAAGACCTCGCTGTTTTCAGCGAGGTCTTTTTTGCTGTTTTGTAATTCTTAAAAG
>CAZIPP010000100.1:0-4456 GCA_964541215.1 uncultured Oscillospiraceae bacterium | reverse complement strand
CTCCGTCATTTGCTTCGCAAATGCCACCTCCCCCTCAAGGGGAAGGCTTTTTCTAACCCCTATGTAATAAAAATCCGCGCTGATCGCAAAGCGAATCAGCGCGGATTTTTATTACATAACCTTATTGTCAATCTCTTCTTTGATCTTTGCCATGAACTCGCTCAGTTCCATGGTGCCTTCGTCACCGCCTGCACGGGTACGGACAGCAACGGTGCCGGCTTCGGCTTCCTTGTCGCCTACGACCAGCATGTAGGGGATCTTCTGACCAATGGCTTCTCTGAGCTTATAGCCCAGCTTTTCGCTGCGGTAGTCGCCCTCAACACGGATGTTGGCAGCGTCCAGAGCGGCTTCCACCTTCCTGGCGTACTCGTGAGCACGGTCGGTAATGGGTACTACCTTGACCTGTACGGGAGCCAGCCATGTGGGGAACGCGCCTGCAAAATGCTCGGTCATAACGCCGATAAAGCGTTCGATGGAGCCGTAAACAACGCGGTGGATCATAACGGGACGATGCTTCTGACCGTCTGCGCCGGTGTATTCCAGTTCAAAACGTTCGGGCATCTGGAAGTCCAGCTGGATAGTGCCGCACTGCCATGTACGTCCAAGGCAGTCCTTCAGATGGAAGTCTATCTTGGGACCATAGAAAGCGCCGTCGCCGGGATTGAGGATATAGTCGATGTTTCTGGCTTCCAGAACGCTCTTGAGGGTGTTTTCGGAGAAGGCTCTCATTTCCTCGCTGCCGATAAAGTCTTCGGGGCAGGTGGAAAGCTCGACCATGTATTCAAAGCCGAAAGCGGAATATACCTTATCAATCAGGTCGATGACCTTGCCGATCTCTTCCTCAGTCTGCTCAGCAGTCATGAAGATATGGGCGTCGTCCTGAGTGAAGCAGCGTACACGGAACAGACCGTGGAGAGCGCCGGACAGCTCATGGCGATGGACAAGACCCAGCTCAGCGGTACGCAGAGGCAGATCCTTGTAAGACCAGGGGCGGCGCTTGTAAGCCAGCATACCACCGGGGCAGTTCATGGGCTTGATGGCGTACATGCCGTCATCGATGGTAGTGAAATACATATTCTCCTTGTAATGATCCCAGTGACCGCTGCGGTGCCACAGCTCTTCGTTGAGGATCATGGGAGAGCGGATCTCTTCGTAGCCTGCTTCCTTGTGGATCTGGCGCCAATAGGCTTCCAGCTCGTTGCGCAGGATCATGCCCTTGGGCAGGAAGAAGGGGAAGCCGGGACCTTCATCGGTAAGCATGAACAGATCCAGCTCACGGCCGATCTTTCTGTGGTCACGCTTTTTGGCTTCTTCGATACGCTGCAGATAAGCATCGAGGTCTTCCTTCTTGGAGAAAGCGGTGCCGTAAATACGCTGGAGCATTTTGTTATTGCTGTCGCCGCGCCAGTAAGCGCCGGTGCAGGAGGTCAGCTTGATGGCGTTGCCCTTCAGCTTGCCGGTGTTGGCAAGGTGAGGACCTGCGCAAAGGTCAACAAATTCGCCCTGACGGTAAAAACTGATGGCTGCGCCTTCTTCAAGACCTTCAATAAGCTCTACCTTGTAAGGCTCGTTGCGTTCTTTCATGAAAGCAATGGCTTCGTCTCTGGGAAGCTCAAAACGCATCAGGTCAATCTTTTCCTTGATGATCTTCTTCATCTCGGCTTCGATCTTTTCCAGATCATCGGGAGTAAAGGGCGATTCGGAGTCGATATCATAATAGAAGCCCTCGGCAATGGAAGGACCTATGGCCAGCTTGGCATCGGGATACAGTCTTTTGACAGCCTGAGCCAGAACGTGGGAAGCGGTGTGACGATATGCGTCCTTGCCGTCCTGATCGTCGAAGGTCAGCAGGCTTACGGTGCAGTCGTGCTTCAGGGGAGCGTCGAGACCAACAACGTCTTCATCGATACGGGCAGCCAGAGCGACGCGCATAAGACCTTCGCTGATGTCCAAAGCGACCTGCTTAACGGGAGTTCCCTCCTGATAAAGCTTTTCGCTGCCGTCTTTAAGTGTTACTTTAACCATAACGGTTTCCTCCAAATATATATTACATTTATTAATTAACAATTCAGCTGTCATTTCGAACGTTGAGAGGTCAGCTCCGCTGACCTGGTCAACGGAGAAATCCCCATCGTACAAAGGACAAGGCCAAGGGATCCCCTTTCATAAGATGGGGATTCCTCCGCTATCTTCGATAGCGTTCGGAATGACAGGAAATTTCATAAAAAAACGCACCTCTGACATTTGTCAGGGGTGCGGATACGCACGGTTCCACCCTGCTTGCGCAAAAAAACTGCGCCGCTCATGACCGCTGTAACGGGCGGCACCCGTCCCGGTCTACTGAGCTTCCAGCTGTTCGGCGGGCGGTTCGGAAACGGTGGCTCGGAAACTTCGGTAAGGAGCTTGCAGCCGTGGCTCCTCTCTCTGGGACCGGGGGATGTTTCGTTGCGTTTTCGTCATCACCGATGTTGACTATAAGTTTGTACTAGGGTATGATATCATCATAATTCTTCCCTGTCAATACCCGTATTTTGCCCAAAATTGCCTTTGTTACATAAATTTAACTTAAATTTTTTTAGTTACCATAATTCCGACTTTTCCTGCCATCCTTGAAGTATTTCTCTGATTTTTACTTTATTTCCTGTTTTTGCTATTATTTTTCCTTTCTAAGCTTTTCAAGATATATGGTTCTTCAGGGAAATTTTAGTACAATTTGCATCTTATTTTGTGTATGACCTCATAATCTTTGTTATTGTTTTATCTTTCACAAAGATTACACAAAGGTGACATAAAAATTACATTTTTCGAGGAGTTGACATAATTTTTTGCTCGAGTGGGGAGCTACACCCTGTCAGGCTCGCGAAAACTTGACAAAAGTGGTGAATAGAGCTATAATTTAGCTGATTTCATAAGATGAGATAATTATATCCATGCCATAAGGCAGAAGGTGGTAACATGAAACGCGACATGTTGTCACGATTATTACAGCGCTATCCCATCCTAAAATCAAGGATAGCCGCAGTGGTCGTCTGCTCTGCATTGACCATTGCCATCCTGTGCGGATTTGCTTTCGTGCAGTATACATATGTAATAACCGATGACGATGCCGTCACCCTCCACTACAGCTTCAGCTCTTCACCATATGATGTGCTTGAAAGCCTTCAGGATCCACCGTCCGAGGATGACGTTGTTACAATTAAATATCTGGAAGAAGGTTGGCACGAGATCACCATAACAAGGGCCAAATCTGTCCACTTGATCTACGGCGAATACGAATACAATGCCATAGTTTATACCGAGACACTTTCCCAGCTGCTTGAAAAGCTTGGCGTTACCGTAACCGATCACGACGAGCTTCCCATGAGTCTCGACAGCAAGATCACCGAAGACTGTACCATTGAGATAACCCCCGGTCATTCCGAGATAATCACCGTGGAGGCTTCCATCCCCTTCGGTTCCCAGTTTGTGACCAGCAATCTTGTAGCCGATGGCGAGTCCTCCCTTGTCCGCAAGGGCAGCGAAGGCGTGGAAGTTCAGTATTACGAAGTCTGCTACAAGGATGGCGTTGAGGTCTCCCGTTCCCTGCTTTGCAGCGAGATCACCGTTGAACCGGTAGACGAGATAATCGCCCGCGGCACGGTCAATCCCATGAACGTGACCGCCTCCGATCACAACGGCAGCGACCTTTTTGTTGTCTCCCAGAACGCGGATGACACCGGTGTCCTTAATCTTTACGGTCGGGAATACGATTTTATCGACGTGCTTGACATCGAAGCCACCGGCTACTCCTGCGAAGGCGACAGCTGGCGCACCACTTTTACCGGCACCACCGTTAAGGTCGGCACCATTGCAGTCGATCCCGATTTTATCCCGCTGGGCAGCGAGCTTATCATCGTCAGCGATGATGGCGAGTATCTTTACGGCTACTGCGTTGCCGAAGATACAGGCAGCCTTGTTAAGGGCAACATCGTTGACCTTTACTTCAACACCGATTACGAATGCTGGCAGTTCGGCAGACGCGACTGCACCGCTTACGTTATCAAAACTCCCGAATAGAATTGTTCTGTCATTTCTCCGTTGCTGAGCATTGGAGAAATGACAGTTTTTTCTTTATATGGGTTTTAAAATAAGTACATTTTCTGATGAATTTTAATTTGTGCCCCTCTTTTGCTTTTTCTTCTTTAAAAAAGCAAAAGAGGGGCGCATACTCCAGTGCGCACAGAACTTGCGAATCTGTACCATGTCCGGTTCCCGAAGGGAACTGTTCTGTGCAAATTGTTTGAAACCTGTGCTTTCTCAAAAAAGATTGAAAAATTTAAAAATAAGTGTTGACAAATCTGTTTCCCTGTAATATAATACCCATGCTCGCCGATGGCGGCACATACGGCGGCATAGCTCAGTTGGCTAGAGCATTCGGTTCATACCCGGAGTGTCATCTGTTCGAATCAGATTGCCG
>CAZIPP010000099.1:0-4487 GCA_964541215.1 uncultured Oscillospiraceae bacterium | reverse complement strand
AAAGACCTCGCTGTTTTCAGCGAGGTCTTTTTTGCTGTTTTGTAATTCTTAAAAGCAGCGCGGCAATTGATGGGGGAAAGAAATCATCTGTTTTCCTGTATTTGTTTTCAATATAGGGAGTCGATGATGCCTTTCACCGGTTCTGTGATACTTTCTGACATCCATAGTCTTTGAATGCAAAATTCAGCCTTGTTTGCTAACCGGAAAGGGGAAGGAGTATTAAGCTTTCGATTCATGCGCTGTTTAATGCACGAATGGAATGGTATCACATTCCGCTAAATGCAGAAAACTAACAAGTCAATGCTTGTATCTGTTCAGCCATGATAACACGATCATTTTACTGGGGAATAAGAAAGAGCACCGGTTTTCACCGGTGCTCTCGTAACTTGAAAACTAATTCTTAATGGTCTTGGGTTCGCCGTAATTCACATCGTAGGTATCAACACGGATGGATTCGATAACAACAGGCTCCTTGGGGCTTTCGGTATCGGTCTTGACCTTTACCTTGGATATCTCTTCAACAACATCCATGCCGGTAAGAACTTTACCAAACGCTGCATAATCGCCATCAAGATATTCCTTGTCTTCAACCATGATGAAGAACTGGCTGCCTGCGGAGTCGTAATTGTCTTCGCTGCCAAAACGTGCCATTGAAATAACGCCTCTTGTGTGCTTCAGGTCGTTTTTCTTAAAACCGTTGTTCAGGAACTCGCCTTCGATAGTGTATCCGGGACCGCCGGTACCATCGCCGTTGGGGTCACCACCCTGAATGACGAAATCTTCAACGATACGATGGAAGGTCAGACCATCGTAAAAGCCGCTGTTAGCCAGAGAAATGAAGTTGGCAACAGTGTTGGGAGCCTTGTCTGGGTAGAGGATAAGGACTATCTCAGCGCCATCGGCCATTGTGATGGTGGCTCTTGGGTTAACAGTGCTTTTATTGCATCCACCGACGAAACAGAGGATCATCGTAAGCGAAAGTATTACAGCAATAAGCTTAAGCATTCTTTTGTTCATTTCAATATCTCCTTTGCTGGCCGAGACGGTGAGACACCGGCTCCGTACTTTGACTAATTATATCATATATTGCAACAGCTTTTCAAGTACGGGCAGAGTAAGATTTGATTTTGATACACTATTTGTTTATATATTCCATGCCCCATTGATGCATGAATCTGCAAAGCAGGTCACCTTTTGTGTACAGTTTGTGACCGGTGATGTCACCGTAACGACGGGTGAGGTCCGATATCAGAACGGTGTTGTTCATTTGCAGACCCGGAGCATCATCATTCAAATATCTCTGCATAATAACGTCCACGCCATCTGTTTTTAGGTTGCCAAGCTTCCACCATTCGGCAGGCTCAGCAAGGTTAGGGTGGACGTTCAGGTCTGCATCCACGGCAAGACAAGGAGTTTCCACGCAGATTTTTGGTGGGGCATCAACGGTTATGAACTCCTTAACGATCTCTTCTTCGGTAATGCCAAGCATTCTTATTCCGTCACGACTCAGGCGTATCATTTCTTCCGGAATGAGTGCCAGATCATCTTTTACCAGCCTGATATCTTCCAACTCATATCCGCATCCCTCGGGTGACATGCCGCCAATAAAAAACTCAAATTCCAGACCGGAGCCATTGCACTTTTCCTTATATTCAAGCGAAAGCTCAAGAAAAGCTTCCAGCTCGTTAATGCACCGCCTGGTAATAAACAGCTGCCACCGGGGAGATATCCCTGCCTCGATGCATCGCTCAGTCGCCTTGAGCTGATCTGCAAAAGCTCCTGCTCTGCGCATACCCCAATCGGTGTTTTCTTCCATGCCGAAAAAGGTTATCTGGCAGGCTTTTGTCGGCAGGGAAGCTGCCCATTCAGCATATTCTTTGTCTCTTGCCAACCTCCATGTGGAAAGCAGCTCAAATCGCGTAGCAGCTCCGGGGGATGAAAGCTCCTGTTCCAGCTGCCAAAGCTGCTTATAGTCGGCGCGAAAGTCCGGCTCACGCCACCATGAATAGACACTTATGCGTTCGATGCCGTTTCCTGCCGAATCTTTCCAGTTTTTGAACTGCTCAGCGATGCATCTGAATTCATCAACAGAGAAATGACCGTTTTTCATATCTCCCAGCCAGCAGTGGCGGCATCGATTGGGGCATCCCGCCATGTCAACCATGATCCCAAGATGTTTATATTTATTATTCATTATGATTTCCTCCAATAGATTACTAAAAAAGGGCATAAAAATACCGTGAACAGAACGTCCACGGCGAAACAGCCCACATTATACCCGGTAAAATGGCAACACAAACCAAGACACAGCTTCAACTGCGCCTGCTTCCATCTTACCGGCGAACCTCAGCAGCTAAAACTGCCTGATTAGGCTCCGCAAAACGTCTCGCCGTTATCCTCTTTTACGGAGCTGAGTTTGTTGGGGGAACTCAAAAAATGAATATAGAGCATGGTGTTATCCTCCTATGCATGGTTATTCTAGCATACCGGGAGAAAGACGGTCAATGCTGTGCCGCGGATTGTTACATAAATGTTATTTGTGCAAAACAACTAAATTGTTCCTGGTATTTTAAAAAACAACGTTAATTTATAAACAAATCTTGCAATATCGCTGCTTTCATTTATAATGTTAATAAATAGAAATTAAAAAATGGAGGGAAAGCCTTTGAAAATCAATCATAAGGAACTGCTTGCATGGGTCGATGAAATGGCAAAACTGACCCAACCGGATAATATCATCTGGATAGACGGCTCCGAAGAGCAGCTTGAAAGCCTGCGCCGGATAGCCTACGGCACCGGAGAACTGTACAAGCTCAATCAGGAAAAACTCCCCGGCTGTGTGCTCCATCGCAGTGCTGTAAACGACGTTGCCCGTGTTGAAGACCGTACCTTCATCTGCTCACGGAAAGAGGAAGACGCAGGTCCAACCAATAACTGGATGGATCCTCAGGAGATGTATGCCAAGCTGTATAAGCTGTACGACGGATGCATGAAGGGACGTGACATGTATGTCATTCCATATTCCATGGGCATTGTTGGTTCTCCCTTTGCCAAATACGGCATTGAGATAACTGATTCCATCTACGTTGTTGTATCTATGGCAATTATGACCAGAGTCGGTGAAAAGGTCATCGAAGCTTTGGGCGAAGACGGTGAGTTCATCCACGGTCTGCACTCAAAGGCGCAGCTTGATGCCGAAGAGCGCTATATTGTCCATTTCCCCGAAGACAATACCATCATGTCCATCAACTCCGGTTACGGCGGAAATGTGCTGTTGGGCAAGAAGTGCTTTGCTTTGCGCATTGCCTCCTATCTTGGACATCAGGAAAACTGGCTGGCTGAGCATATGCTCATTCTCGGTGTGGAAAATCCGGAGGGAGAGGTTCGCTATGTTTGTGCCGCGTTCCCATCTGCCTGCGGCAAGACCAACCTTGCCATGCTTATCCCGCCGGAGATATACCGTGAAAAGGGCTACAAGGTCTGGTGCGTTGGTGATGATATAGCGTGGCTGCGTATCGGTCCCGATGGTCGCCTGTGGGCAGTCAACCCCGAAAACGGCTTCTTTGGCGTAGCTCCCGGCACCAATGCCAGCTCAAACTATAACGCTCTGGCTGCAACTTCCCAAAACACGATTTTCACCAATGTTGTTCTCAACAAGGATGACGACACCGTTTGGTGGGAAAAGATGACCGACGAAGCTCCCAAGAACGCCCTCAACTGGAAGGGCGAGGAATGGGACGGCTCCGACGGCACCAAGGGCGCGCATCCCAACTCCCGCTTTACCGCACCCGCCACCAACTGCCCGTGCATTTCTCCCGAGTTCGACAACCCTCAGGGCGTTCCTATTTCTGCCATCGTTTTTGGCGGTCGCCGAGCAAAGACCGCGCCTCTGGTTTACCAGAGCCGTGACTGGGCTCACGGCGTATTTGTCGGTTCCATCATGGGCTCCGAGACCACTGCCGCCGCCACAGGCGCTGTAGGTGTTGTCCGCCGTGATCCTATGGCTATGCTGCCTTTCTGCGGCTATCACATGGGTGATTACTGGCAGCACTGGCTGAACATGGGCGATATCATCCCCAACAAGCCCAAGATCTTTAACGTCAACTGGTTCCGTACCGACGACAACGGTGACTTTATCTGGCCCGGCTTTGGCGACAACCTCCGTGTTCTGGAATGGATCCTTGGCCGCTGCTTCGACGAAGTAGACGCTGTTGAGACGGAGATCGGCTTCATGCCCAAGGCTGAGGATATCAATGTTGAAGGTCTTGACATTGATGTGGATACCATCAATGAGCTGCTGAGTGTTGACCGTGACCTGTGGAAAGCTGAGGTTGAAGGTATCGAAGAATTCTATGCCAAGTTTGGCGACAAATTGCCTCCCGAAATGAACCATCAGCTGGATATCCTCAAAGGAAATCTGGGAATGTAATATAAAAATCTCCTGTGCAAAAGCACAGGAGATTTTTATTGGCATAGGATTGCAGTGT
>CAZIPP010000098.1:0-4641 GCA_964541215.1 uncultured Oscillospiraceae bacterium | reverse complement strand
GAATACGAGCTGGCTTCCGGCGGCAAGCTGATCGTAAAATAATCGTAAAAGAACAAGCAACAAGCTCCGGTCATGAGGTCGGAGCTTGTTGCTTTGCTTTTTCAATGGACAGCCACCGTATTTGACAAACCCGTATTTATATTGTAACCTAAAGCTGCCAATAACACTAAAGGTGATAATATGAACTCCAAAAATCTTGTTGACCTGCTTATCAGCAAAAAATACCATATCTGCTGCGCCGAATCCTGTACCGGAGGGCTGCTGAGCGCAGCTATTATAGATGTCCCCGACGCTTCTTCGGTGTTGTCCGAGGGTTTTGTGACCTACAGTGATGACGCGAAGATCAAATATCTCGGTGTGAATCCGAAAACTATTGATGCTTTTGGCGTTGTCAGCGAAGCAGTAGCCGCTGAAATGGCACTTGGAGCTGCCGCCGCATCCAACGCTGAGGTGGGCGTAGGCATAACAGGCTTTGCAGGTCCTTCCGGCGGAGACAGCTTTGCTTCTGTCGGTACCGTATGCTTTGGCTTTTGCATCAACGGCAATGTTTCCACCGCTGTTCGGCACTGGTCTGAGCTTTCCCGAAACGAACTTCGCAAAGCAGCCGCGGAATTTGCTGTGGATACCCTGTGCCAGTTACTGCAAAGTGCATAAAAGCGGCAGATGTTTTGAGCTTTTTTTCGGCTTGACAATATTTTGACAAAACGGTATGATTGAGTAAATAAATATTCAAATGCAATGACGGATCTATGTCCCGGGACAAGACATTCAAGAGAGCCGACGGTCGGTGCGAGTCGGTATGTCCCCCTGTTCAGTCTCCATCCCGAGCAGAGCTGCCGAACTCATAGTAAGCAGCTCCGGTTAGCCCCGTTACCATGGTAAATGAGAGACAGCCTTTCCCGGCTGTAATTAGGGTGGTACCGCGAAATTTCTTCGTCCCTGAGCGAGCGCTCGGGGTTTTTTATTACCCACATACATTCAAATTCATTTCCGAAAGGAGCAGCAATATGTCTAAACGCATCGTTACCATGGACGGCAATGAAGCCGCCGCATATGTGGCCTATGCCTTTACCGAGGTAGCAGCCATATACCCCATCACTCCCTCTTCCCCCATGGCTGAGTATACCGATGAATGGTCTGCCAAGGGTAAGAAAAATATTTTCGGACAGCCGGTAACTCTGGTTGAAATGCAGTCTGAAGCCGGCGCAGTCGGCGCTGTCCACGGCGCTCTGGAAACCGGCAGCCTTGCCACCTCCTACACCGCTTCTCAGGGTCTTATGCTGATGATCCCCACCATGCACCGTATCTCCGGTCAGCGTCATCCCGGCGTTCTCCACGTTGCCGCCAGAACCGTTGGCACCCACGCTTTTTCCATCTTCGGTGACCACAGCGACGTTATGAACTGCCGCCAGACCGGTTTTGCAATGCTTTGCTCCGGCAGCGTTCAGGAATGTATGGATCTTGCCGGTGTAGCCCATCTGTCTGCCATCAAGGGCGCAACTCCCTTCATGCATTTCTTCGATGGTTTCCGCACATCCCACGAAATAAATAAGATCGAAGCTCTGGAATATGAAGATCTGGCTGCTCTGGTCGATCGTGACGCTCTGAGAGCTTTCCGTGACCGCGCCATTAACCCCGAGCATCCTGTTCTGAGAAGCACCGTTCAGAACCCCGATGTATACTTCCAGATCCGCGAAGCCACCAACAAGTATTATGACGATCTTCCCGGTATCGTGGAAGACTACATGAACAAAATTAACGACCTCACCGGTCGCGATTACAAGCTGTTCAACTACTACGGCGCTCCCGATGCCACCGATGTTGTTATCGGTATGGGTTCCGTCAGCGGTATTGCTCAGGAAGTAGTTGACTATCTGATGGCTCAGGGTCGTAAGGTCGGTTACCTGCAGGTTCACCTGTACCGTCCCTTCTCCGTAAAGCATTTCCTGAAAGAACTGCCCGAAACTGTTCAGCGTATTGCCGTTCTGGATCGCTGCAAGGAACACGGCGCTGTCGGTGAACCTCTTTATGAAGATGTCCGTTCCGCTTTCTACGACAGCGGTCGCGCTCCCATGATAATCGGCGGACGCTACGGTCTGTCCTCCAAAGACACCGATCCCGCTCAGCTCAAGGCTGTTTACGACAACCTTATTGCCGCAACCCCCATCAACAGCTTCACCATCGGTATCAACGACGACGTTACTCACCTGTCTCTGCCTCTGGAAGGCGCTCTGTATCCCGATGGCGAGAACTGCATCAGCTGCAAGTTCTGGGGTCTCGGCGGCGACGGCACTGTCGGCGCCAACAAGAGCTCCATCACCATCATCAGCGAGCATACCGACAAATATGTTCAGGCTTACTTTGAGTACGATGCCAAGAAAACTCTGGGCGTTACCAAAAGCCATCTGCGTTTCGGCGACCAGCCCATCCGCAGCGCCTACTATGTCAAGCAGGGTGACTTCATCGCCTGCCACAATCAGACCTATATCACCAAGTATGATATCGTTTCCGAGCTGAAAGAGGGCGGCACCTTCCTGCTGAACTGTTCCTGGAAGCCCGAGGAGCTGGAAAGCAAGCTCCCCAACTTTGTAAAGCGTGATCTGGCTCACAAAAAGGCCAACTTCTACATAATCGACGCCACCGCCATTTCTCAGCAGCTGGGTCTCGGCACCCACACCAACATGGAACTGCAAAGCGCATTCTTCAAGCTGGCTAACATCATCCCCATCGATGATGCTGTCAGGTTCATGAAAGAAGAAGCCTACAATTCCTACTTCACCAAGGGCGACGATGTTGTTAACAAAAACTACGCCGCCATCGACGCGGGTCTTACCGGCATCGTAAAGATCGATGTGCCCGCCGCATGGGCTGAGCTGGAAGACGATACCGTTATCGATATGAGCCGTCCCGCTTTTGTAAGAGAGATCTGCGACCCCATCAACAACCAGAAGGGTGACGATCTGCCCGTTTCTGCCTTCCTGGATCAGGTGGATGGTTCCATCTCCCTTGGTCTGACCGCTTATGAAAAGCGTTCTCTGGCAGTTAAGGTTCCCAGATGGGACAGCACCAAGTGCATCCAGTGCAACAAGTGCTCTTACGTCTGCCCCCATGCTGTTATCCGTCCTTATTTGCTCAACGAAGAAGAGACCGCCAACGCTCCCGAAGGCTTTGTCACTGTTGATGCCAAGGGCAAGCAGGCTGCCGGCATGAAGTATACCATGCAGATTTCCGCCGCCGACTGTACCGGATGCGGCAGCTGTGCCAGCGTATGTCCCGCCAAGGCGCTGACCATGGTACCTCTCAATGAAGAGCTTGGTCACGAGGCTCACTGGGAATACGCTCTGAACCTCAGCGACAAGGGCGACCTGTTCGACCCCTGGACCGTCAAGGGCAGCCAGTTCCGTCAGCCTCTTTGCGAGTTCTCCGCCGCCTGCGCAGGCTGTGGTGAAACTCCCTACGCCAAGCTGATGACTCAGCTCTTCGGCGACAGAGTTTACTGGGCCAATGCCACCGGCTGCTCTCAGGCTTGGGGTGCGGCAATGCCCGGTATCCCCTACACCACCAACAAGAAGGGCAAAGGTCCCGCATATTCCAACTCTCTGTTTGAAGACAACGCAGAATTCAGCCTCGGCATGCTGCTTTCCGTTAACAAACAGCGTGACGCTCAGAAGCTCCGCGCCGAAAAGCTTGCCGCTGTCTGCGGCGGCGACATCGCTGCTGCATGCAGCGCATGGATCGAAGGCTTTGACGATTTTGACGTTTCCGTTTCCGCAGGCGAAGCCCTGTGTACCGCTCTGGAAGCAGCCGCTCTTGAAGGCGAAGCCAAGGAAATCGCATCTGAGATCCTTGCAAACCGCGATCATCTGAGCAAGAAGACCTTCTGGATGTACGGCGGCGACGGCTGGGCATACGACATCGGCTTCGGCGGTCTGGATCACGTTATTTCCACCGGCGAAAACATCAACGTTTTCGTTATCGACACCGAGGTTTACTCCAACACCGGCGGTCAGTCCTCCAAGGCCACCCCCGTTGGCGCTGTGGCACAGTTCCAGTCCTCCGGCAAAAAGAGCGTTAAGAAGGATATGGGCGCTATCTTCATGAGCTATGGCAACGTTTACGTTGCACAGGTAGCCATGGGCGCCGACAACGCTCAGCTTGTAAAAGCTATCAAGGAAGCAGAGGCTTACAACGGTCCTTCCATCATCATTGCCTACTGCCCCTGCTCTGCTCACGGCATCAAGAAGGGCATGGCCAACGCTCAGGACGAGATGAAGCGCGCTGTTGACAGCGGTTACTGGTTCCTGTATCGCTACAACCCCGAAAACGAGAAGCCTTTCACTCTCGACAGCAAAGAACCCACCATGGATTACGAGGAGTTCCTCAAAGGCGAGACACGTTACTCCGCCCTTGAGCTTACCTTCCCCGAAAACGCCAAAGAGCTGTTTGCCATCGGCAAAAAGGCAGCCAAGGCGAAATACGAAAAGCTCCGCAAAATGGCAGAGTAATAAAAAATCCGGCTCTTTTGAGCCGGATTTTTTATTAGGGGTTAGGATTTAGGATATAGGGATTAGGGTTTGCTGTCATTTCGAGCGTTGACGAAGTCAACGGGTTACAGAATTGCTTGCAATTCTGCGAGGTGTC
>CAZIPP010000097.1:0-4681 GCA_964541215.1 uncultured Oscillospiraceae bacterium | reverse complement strand
GAACTTTTTTCGCTGACTTTGTCAGCGAACTCTACGAGGTTTTTTGACAGTCTCAAAAAAGGCACCCTTCGGGGTGCCTTTTCCATTTTACATCATGAAGCCTCCGCAGAAACAATATCTTACTGTTCCGGGAAAGCAATCTTTGATTTGCTCATTTTATTATATGACGTATTATCCAATTCATTTAGATATAGGCTTGTTTCAGGTTACACAACGAAGAAATATCCATCTGACATGACGGATATTTCTTCCCTTGCTTTGCCGTGTCTGGTATAATAGCTTATATCTTCAAAAGGATGGTGCACCCATGGATCCTCAGAAATGCATAAACCCCTCCGTCATATTTCTTTGTGGTAAGATCGCCAGCGGAAAAAGCTATTACGCAAAGAAGCTTATGGAAAAGCATCCGGCAGTTCTGCTGTCTATGGACGAGCTTTTTGAGATATGTGAGCTTGACCATTTCAACGAGCTGCACAGCAGCCTGTACCCCAAGCTTCAAAAGTTTCTGTATGCCAAAGCGGTGGAGATTGTAAAGTGCGGCATCAGTGTTATTATAGACTCCGGATTCTGGACACGCGGAGAACGCGACCTTGTCCGCCGTATTTTCTTGGGTGTTCCTACCCAGTGGCATTACATTGATGTTTCCGACGATACTTGGGCTGAGAATATCCGCCAGCGGAATGAAGCCGCTCAGCGTGAAGGATATACAGACTACATCATCGATGAAAAACGGATACAGGAGATAAATGCAGGGTTTGAAATTCCCGAACCGGCTGAGATAGATGTATGGTATAATAATCAGCGATAAATCAAAAAACTCCCCCACGAGCCTTGTATGGACAGTTCCTGCTTGTACTCGTGGGGGAGTTTTACTTATTCGTTTAACAGAGGCTTTCTTTCCTTCCATTTACCGGAAGCGTAGTAAATACCCATCATTATCGTGGTCACAAAGCCTGCAAGGGATGTGCCGAGCCAAAGACCGGGAAGTCCCCAGAAATGACCCAACAGCAGCGCAAGACCTATTCTTGCCACAACGCCGTCGAGGATGCCCACCAACAGGTTGAATCCGGCAGCTCCGACGCCTTCAACCAACGCATAGGGCGCGTTCATAGTGCAAATACTCAGCAGCCAAACAACTGCGATCTGCAGATACATAGGCGCGATCTCAAGCACTTCAGGTTCGGAAGTGAAAATACCAAATACCCATTTGGGGAACAGCAGATAAACGGCAGACAGCACACACCAGCATACCATACAGACAGCCTCGCATGCCCAAAAGCACTTTTTCATGCGGTCAAATTCTCTGGCTCCGAAGCACTGACCCATCATGGTCGCTGTAGCGGCAGCAGTAGCGCCAATGCAGATATTGGCAACAGAGTTCAGCTTTCCGCCAACGCTGTCGGCAGCGGAAGCCGCAACACCGTAAGTGTTGACCTGAGCGTTGACCACGACCATGGAACCGGAAATAAGCAGTCCCTGAACCATATAGGGGATGCCGACCTTACACATGGGCAAAAGTCTGGAAGCTTTGGGAATAAAGCTGGCAGGCTTAAAGTCGAACTGAAAAGCTTCCTTGTGGGTATAAAGGTATATCAGCGCCAAAACGAACGCCACAGCCTGAGAGATAACAGTTGCCAGAGCAGCGCCGCCGGCACCCATGCCAAAGGGTTTAACAAAAATATAGTCCAGCACAAGGTTGATAACGGAAGCAATGGCAACAAATATCATGGGCAGCTTGCTTTCGCCCATACCGCGCAGTATGGCGCAGATAGCGTTGTAACCAAAGATGAATACCATGCCCGCGCAGCAGATAACAAGATATGCCTTGGCATCGGCATAGGCTTCAACAGGAGTGTTGAGCCACTGAAGTATCTGCTCGTTGAGAACGATACCGAACAAGCCGCAGACGATGCCTATCAGGAACTCAACCGTAAGCAGGGTACCGATGGTTGTCTGAAGGTCTTTGTTTTTCATGCCGATCTGCTGGGAGATCAAAATCTGACCACCGTATGTAAATCCGGTACACATGTTCAGCATGATCATTGTTACCTGACCGCCGATACCAACAGCTGAAAGACCGGCAGCGCCCACGAACTGGCCAACGATTATCATATCCACCATGGAATAGACTGCCTGCAGCAGGTTTGCGAGCATCATTGGAAGGGCAAACATGATGAGCTTTTTAAAAACCGGACCGGTAGTCAGGTCATTTACAAGCGTTTTATTATTTTCCATATTCAAGCTTCCTTTACAAAAATCGAGACAGATGCCGAGCGGCACCTGTCCACATTCCGTTTCATTTTATCAGATAGTTATTTCGTAGTCAACATTTTTACAAAGTTTTATTCTTCCTTAACATCAACTATCTCGATTATATCGGATATGGAGCAGTCAAGGGCAAGGCAAATGCGAAGCAGCAGGTCACTGTCGTAACGGGTGACCTGATTTTTGTAGTATTTATCTATGATCTGATAAACCGTACCCGTTCTTTTGGCTAGCTCATAACGAGTGATCCCCTCTTTTTCCAAGAGCTTATCCAAACAAAGTCTCATCACTTTCATTTTCTATCACCATATTTATCTTATTAAATATATATTTAGTTGACAATTCAATTACTTTATATTATATTTTTAGTATACATATATTTGAATATATAATTAAGGAGATGTACAAAATGGATAACAAGCCAAGATGCGGACAATGCACATTCTTCATCAAACATTATGTAAAGTAGAGCAGGGAATTTACCGAAGCTTGCTGCGGTCACTGCACCTTTCCCCGACTCAAAAATCGGGATCAATATACCGCTGCCTGCGAGCATTTTAAAGCAATAGAAGCCAAATAGATTTGAAACTCCATTCAGGATAGCGGCCACAAATATAAAAAGGGCGGACACACGGTCCGCCCTTTAAAAACAGTATCTGATTTTCCGAACATTCGGTCAATATGATTGACCAATTGGGAGTTTTTGTTATTTATTAGTCTCGGGATGGCAGCCGGCGCTCAGCTGTTCTTCGTATCGCAGTACAGGCAACGATAGGTCAAATCCTCACGATCGGTCAAGCGGAATATCTGAGGAAGCTCCTGCTCAGCGAAGGTGATGCAGCGGGGATTTTTGCATTTCAGTATGCCGGTTATCCGCTCAGGCGGCTGAGGACGTACCTTTTTGACCTTTTCACCGTTTTGTATTATGTTAACCGTTATGTGGGGATCTATAAAGCCAAGGATATCATAATCCAGATCGATAACATCGCTGACCTTTACAATATCTTTCTTGCCCATTTTTTCACTGGACGCGTTTTTGATAAGCGCAACTTCACAGTCCAGCTCCTCCAGACCGAGGTAACGGTAAATTTCCATACCTCTGCCTGCGGGGATATGGTCGATAACAACGCCGTTTACAATTGTTCCAATTATCATTTATTTTACCCCCAGCAATTTCATTATCAGTGCCATTCTGATGTACTTGCCGCACAGTACCTGACGGAAGTAGCAGGCTCTGGGGTCAGAGTCGATGGCGGTGGATATCTCATTTACTCTGGGCAGCGGATGGAGGATGGATAGATCCTCTTTCGCTGTTGTCAGCTTATCGGGAGTAAGGATAAAGCTGTCTTTCAGGCGGATGTAGTCGGCTTCGTTAAAGAAGCGTTCGCGCTGAACGCGGGTCATATAAAGCACATCCAGATGGGGCATGGCTTCTTCCAGAGATCTGGTTTCGACAAACTTTATATTCCCTTTTTCCAGCACATCGGTGCGGACATTTTCGGGAATTACCAGTTCTTCGGGCGAAATGAGATAAAACTCTACGTTTTCGTATCTGGACATGGCGCCGATAAGAGAGTGTACTGTGCGTCCAAACTTCAGGTCGCCGCAGCAGCCCACTACCATTTTATCAAGTCTGCCCTTTTCGCGCTTGATAGTAAGCAGGTCGGTCAGTGTCTGAGTGGGATGGTTGTGTCCGCCATCACCCGCATTGATAACAGGGATGGACGCTGCCATTGATGCCACCAGCGGCGCGCCTTCTTTAGGATGACGCATGGCGATTATATCCGCAAAGCAGCTTACGGTGCGGGCAGTATCAGCAACGCTTTCTCCTTTTGCGGCTGAGCTGGAATTGGCTTCGGAAAATCCCAGAACATTGCCGCCCAGCTCGTACATTGCCGCCTCAAAGCTGAGGCGTGTGCGGGTGGAGGGCTCGTAAAACAGCGTTGCCAGCTTTTTACCGCGGCACTTTTCGCTGTACTTACCGGGGTTTTCCATTATGTCCTCAGCAGTGGCGATAAGCTCGTCTATCTCCTGAGTTGTAAGGTCGAGAATATCAATAAGGTCTTTCATTTTTCCCTTCCTTTCTTAGGTGCGGTATATGGTTTTGCTGCGCCGAGTTTTGCGCGGTCATGCGGAGCATGATTCGACCAATCCTCCACGGTCAAAAGTGCAAAACTCGATAGCTAAAATCATTTTAGCCGATCCAACCAAGTTTTGTGCGGTTTTGCGGAGCAAAATTCGGTCGGTCATTCATGACCGAAAGCACAAGACTTGAAAGATAAAAACCGTAGTTATACGGTTTTTATCCGAGACTGTCAAAAAACCTCGTAGAGTTCGCTGACGAAGTCAGCGAATAAAGTCCAATATGAAATTTCCGTGCAGCTCATGCAAATGCAAAGCATTTGCATACCGGAAA
>CAZIPP010000096.1:0-4736 GCA_964541215.1 uncultured Oscillospiraceae bacterium | reverse complement strand
TTAAATTCTTATAGCGGTGGTGTAAGCGTCGCGGATAGCGGTACGCATGGAACCGGCTTTGCGGCAGTCACCAATGGTGTAAAATTCGGGAGCGGAGCCGTAGAAGCTTACAGCGGCTTCGCTGTTGGGGCACATGCCGCCGGCAGCCAGAATATCGTCGCATTCAACAACGTGTTCCGCGCCTGCTTCGTCGGTATAGTAGACCTTGCCTTCTTCGATCCTGGTGGTAACAACGGAGGTGATGATATCGACGCCCGCGCCGATGGCTTCACGGTTGCACTGACCTCTGGCGTTGATGGGGTTAAGGTCATAGCCGATCATGTTCTTGCGGCAGAGCAGAGTTACATCATGACCCTTGAGAGCAAGGTAGGTAGCTGCTTCGGAAGGAGCGGAGCTGCCGCCGATAACGCAGACCTTCTTGCCGATCTCGTCTTCCCTGCCGTAGATATTGATGGTATCCCACTTGGCGATCTCCGCGCCGGGGATGGCGGGCTTCTGAGGAGTTGCGCCGGTGGCGGCGATAACAACGTCGAAACCTTCTGCCTTTATCATTTCGGGAGTTGCCCTGGTGTTCAGGCGGACTTCAATGCCCTTGCGGTCCATCTGATTGATAAGGAAGTCAAGGTATCTTTCCAGTTTATACTTGAAATCGGGATAACGGGATGTCTTAATCTGACCGCCCAGAGTGTCGGTGGCTTCAAAGATAACGGGAGTATGGCCGCGTTCTTTCAGGAACATGGCGCACTTCATGCCGCCGGGACCGCCGCCGATGATGGCGACCTTTTTCAGCTTTTCAACAGGCTTGATCATGCGCTGTACACGGTGATCCATACCCAGTCTGGGGTTGATGGTGCAGTGGCTCATCCAGTCGCCCATGGGGCTGGAGCCGCGGCAGATGCCACATTCGATACAGGGGTTCATGTCTTCGCCGTTGCCATTGGCAAGTATCTCGCCCAGGTTCTCGTTGCAGATGAACAGGCGGGCTGCTGCCACCAGATCGGCCTTGCCGGAAGCGATGATATCGTTGGTCTTGTCGAGATCCATGTAGGTGTTGTTGACGCAGATCTTCATCTTTGCGCCCTTGGCTTTCAGCTCAGCTGCCAGATCTTCGGGAGCTGCACCACCGCCGGCGCCGGGCATCATCATGCCGGACAGACGGAAGATATCGGCATAGGGAGCCAGCTCGTTGATAAGCTGAACGCCTTCTTCAACGCTCATGTTTCTGCCGAAGGGACCGCCGCCTCCGCCGATGCCGGGAGCGTTGATGGCGATGATGAAATCTTCGCCCAGACCCTTACGCAGAGCCTTTATGTACTTGACGGGGAACTTGATGCGGTTTTCAAAGCTGCCGTTGTATTCGTCGGTACGACGGTTCTTTGTTTCGGAAAGGAACTCGCCGCAAAGGAAGTCGCCGCCCATGTCGATAAGAACGCCGTCGTAGCCGAAGCTCTTATACAGCTTGGTGCGCTCTACGATCACCTGGAAGAACTCTTCCATCTTTTCTTCGGTGAGGTAAATGGTTCTGGGGTTGGGAGTGCCGGGGAAGCCGCCGGTACCGGGAGAGGGACCCTCAGGACCATCGCGCATCATGGATTCGCGCATCTTGCGCTGCTTTTCCTCAGCCGCAGGGTCTCCGCCGCCGGGACCACCGGGACCGCCGGGCATACCCATAGCGGGAGCGGGAGCATTGGGATCGTTGACGGAGTAGTTCAGACGGAGCTCCATGTTGGACATTTCAACGCCAAGGAAGCTGCCCTGACAGTGGATAAAATGAGCGAACTGAGTAAAATAGTTCTGAGCGCCCTTGTCGTAAATGTCGTACTGGCAGAAGTGCTTGGAGTCGTGACCCTTCTGGGTACGCTGGGTGGGGCTGGAAAGCTCCTGAGCAATAATGAAAGCGGCGCCGTTCTGAGCGTATCTTTCATAGTAGGTAACCACGGGATCGCCGGGATAGTTTTCAGGACCCTGCAGGAAGTGGACCTGAGCAGTGGGATAATAGAATCTGCTTTTGAAGGTTCTGCCTCGTATAACGACAGGCGAGGTCAGAGCGCTGTATCTTTCTGACATGTTACTGATTCCTTTCTTTTATTTTCTTCACTTGAACATGTTATATTTTACTACCACAAGGGAAAGATGTCAATTCTAAATAAGGAAAGCTCCCTGCCGCAGCGGGGAAGAAAGCAGCCTGTCCTTACAATAGTAAAATATATAAATCGACAAAGCGGAGCTGTTGTATTTCCATATATTTCCGCATGAAAAAACGCGCCGACAAATTTCTGTATACTTTCCCATTGAATTGTGGTATACTACATCACAGCGCAGCCGGGCGGAGGTGTCCGGCGCAAACAGGACGCGGAGCGGGAGCTTCGCCATATATCCGCAGGACAAACGGTATTTTCAGCAACGGCGTGACGGGGTCGAAGCCGGAAAACGGGTGTCTTTGGTTTTGCTGCGCTCATTTTTATATTTGAAACATAAACAGTTAGCTTATAAAACTGTATATCTCATAAAAAGGAGTAAATTTTATTAATGGCATCCAAGCTCAAGATCATTCCCCTCGGGGGACTTAACGAAATAGGAAAGAACCTGACCGTTTACGAGTATCAGGACGATATCATCGTTGTGGACTGCGGTCTTGGTTTTCCTGATGACGATATGCTGGGTGTTGACCTGGTCATCCCCGATATAACCTATCTTATCAAAAACCGCGACCGTGTAAGAGGCTTCTTCATCACCCACGGTCACGAAGACCATGTGGGCGCTCTGCCCTATGTTCTCAGGGAGGTAAACGCTCCCATCTACACCACTCGCCTTACCGCCGGTCTTATCGAGATTAAGCTGGAGGAGCACGGTCTTTTGGAAAAGGTCAAAATAAAGACCGTTGAAGCCGGAGAAACCGTCAAGGCAGGCTGCTTCTCTGTGGAGTTTATCCATGTGAACCACTCCATCGCCGACTCTGTGGCGTTTGCCATCGGCACGCCCATGGGCACCATTGTCCACACCGGCGACTTCAAAATAGACCCCACTCCCATCGATGGCGAGTTCATTGACCTTGCCCGCCTTGGCGCTCTTGGCAAAAAGGGCGTGCTGGCTCTGCTGTGTGATTCCACCAACGTTGAGCGCAAGGGCTACTCCACCTCCGAAAGCAAGGTGGGTGAAAGCTTTGACGCCCTGTTTAAAGACTGCGACAGCCGCATTATAGTTACAACCTTCGCTTCCAACATCCATCGCCTGCAGCAGGTCATCGATGTGGCTCACCGCTACGGACGCAAGGTGGGCATCACCGGACGCAGCATGGAAAACGCCACCAGAGTAGCCACTGAGCTGGGCTACATGAAGATACCTGCCGACACTCTGGTGGATATGGCGATGCTGAAAAAGCTGCCCAGGGAAAAGACCGTTATCATCACCACCGGTTCTCAGGGCGAGGCCATGAGCGCCCTGTACCGCATGGCTTTCACCGGTCACCGTCAGGTCGAGATCGGACCCGGAGACCGCGTTATCATCTCCGCCTCCGCCATTCCCGGCAACGAGGTGGGCGTAAGCCGGGTTATCAATGAGCTGTACCGCAAGGGCGCGGAGGTATTTTACGACAAGCTGGCTGACCTTCATGTTTCGGGTCATGCCTGCCAGGAAGAGCTTAAAATAATGCACGCGCTGGTAAAGCCCAAGTTCTTTATTCCTGTCCACGGCGAGCAGCGCCATCTGAAGTTCCATGCCAAGCTGGCTGAGCAGGTGGGAACTCCCCACGAAAATATTGTCATCGCTGAAAACGGACGTGTCATCGAGCTTAGCAGAAAAAGCTGCAAGCTGACAGGCTCCGTACCTTCCGGCAACGTGCTGGTAGACGGCTACGGCGTTGGCGATGTGGGCAGCGTTGTCCTCCGTGACCGCCGCCATCTGGCTCAGGACGGCATGATAGTCGTTGTGGCGGCCATAGACGATTACGGTATGCTTATGTCCGGACCGGACATCATCACCCGAGGCTTTGTTTATGTCAAGGAATCCGAGCAGCTTATGGAAGAGCTGCGCCTGCTGGCTCAAAGCACCATTGAGCAGCAGCTGGACACCGGACGCATCGACTACAATGCTCTGAAAGGCCGCCTGAAAGCGGATCTGTCAGAATATCTTTATAAGAAAACAAAACGCGACCCCATGATTCTGCCTGTGATTATGGAAGTATAGAAAAATCCCCACCTTTCGGTGGTTGCGGAAATCCCTTTCCGCAACCACCAACGATATTTTCCCTGACGGGAAAGTGATATATTTCCTATGGAAATATGAAATATTGCTGACGCAATGTGAAATATGCCTGCGGCATGTTGATGTATCACTTCGTGATGATTTAAATATTAAAGGGAGCGTTGAGACAAGCGTTATAGCCAACTGCCCCCAAAAAACACGCTGTCATCCTGAGCCTGTGTCACCGCAGGTGACTGATGAGGTGTCAGGTGCGCAGCACCCATTTTTACATTGCCAGCCTGCGGTAACACCTCATCCACCGCAAGCGGTCCCCCTTCCCCTCAAGGGGAAGGCTTTTTTTCCATCCCTGCTCCCTCCATAAGACGGGGATTCCTCGTCGTCGCTTCGCTCCTCGCTCGGAATGACAGCACCACTTGACCCCTAGATGATTGAAGCTACAGTGCTTTGCACTGTAGCTTCAATCATGTCAGCGTGTCAGAATAGTCCTTTGGACTATTCTGACACGGTTTTTCAGTTTGCTGCATCGCACTCAA
>CAZIPP010000095.1:0-5237 GCA_964541215.1 uncultured Oscillospiraceae bacterium | reverse complement strand
CGCCCACAGCGCGCAAAAAATTATTTTATTAATTTTTGTTGCTTTTTGTTTACAAATTGTAATTTTTACCGTTATAATATATGGGTACAACAAATACGTCGCTTTGTAAAAAGGAGCTGCTTATATATGAACAACGTTAACGCCATACTGACCGAGGTAAAAAAAGCCGTTGCGGGTAAGGACAGGATACTGGTATGGGTGCTTACCACCATCCTTGCCCGGGGACACATTCTGCTTGAGGATATTCCCGGAGTTGGCAAGACCACCATGGCTCTGGCTTTTTCCCGTGCTCTGGGGCTGGACTACGGTCGTGTTCAGTTCACTCCCGACGTTCTGCCGTCGGACATCACCGGCTACTCCATATACAACAAAGAAACAGGCACCATGCGTTACCAGAAGGGAGCCATCCTCTGCAATCTTTTCCTTGCGGACGAGCTTAACCGCGCCACCTCCCGAACACAGTCCGCCCTGCTGGAGGCCATGGAAGAGGGTCAGGTCACCGTTGACGGCGTTAGCCATCCCATACCTCAGCCCTTTACCGTTATCGCCACCCAGAACCCCACAGGAGCTTCCGGCACTCAGCTGCTGCCCGACAGTCAGATGGACCGATTTACGGTTCGGCTCTCCATAGGCTATCCTTCCGCTCAGGACGAGCGCAGCATGGTGCTTGACCGTCAGGGCGGCAATCCGCTGGAGCAGGTGCGGCAGGTGGTGGACACCGCCGGTCTTGCCGCCATGCAGGATGAAGCTGCCGCGGTTTACATCAAGGAAGAGCTGGTGGATTATATCGTCACGCTCATGGGCAAAACCAGAAACCACGAGATGATAACCCGCGGTGCAAGTCCAAGAGCCACCCTGTCTGTTACCTCCATGGCAAAGGCTGTTGCCGCCATACAGAATCGCGACTATGTTGTTCCCGCTGATGTTCAGGCAGTTTTTGCCGATGTTGTGGCTCACCGATTGCTGCTGTCTCCCGAAGCGGAAGCAAGAGGGCTTTCCGCCGGCGGTCTGCTGGACGAGATACTCAGGAGCGTCAAGGCTCCGAGGGTAAAGTAGTTATGGTAAAAAACAGACTTTTATACCTGCTGTTTCTCCTTGGTGCGTTTATATTCTACCTGTATTATTTTGCATGGTTTTCATGGTACCTGCTGGTGCTGGCTGTGGCTTTCCCTCTGCTGTCGCTCCTTTCCAGTCTGCCCGCAATGGTAACGCTCAAGCCTGAGCTGACCTGTCCCGCCGCCGCGGAGCGTGGTCAGTCGGTGGTCATCTCTGCCCGCAACACGGAACGCTTTTTCATGCCTGCTCCAACCTATCGGTTCTGGCTGACAGTTACCAACACCATGACCGGTCAGACCTTTGTTCGGAAGGCTGACCTCTCAGGCGGCAGAGCCTTCCAGACAAGGCTGGACACCCAAAACTGCGGAGCCTATACCTGCTCCATCAGCAAAGGCTACGTTTACGATCATCTTGGGCTGTTCCGGCTGCCGGTGACCAGTCCCAAAACTGTGGAAATGCTGGTCATGCCGGTGGAAAAGGAGATCGTGCCCAACCCCAATCTGGCGCTGATACGATACAAAACCTATCATCCCAAAGCAGGCGGCGGCTTTTCCGAAATTCACGATATGCGCCAGTACCGTCCCGGAGACAGTATGCGTGATATCCACTGGAAGCTTTCTTCCAAGCTGGATGACCTTATTGTAAGAGAGGCTCAGGAGCCTGACCGCCGTCAGGTGGTGGTCAGCTTCGATTTCTGCGGAAGTCCCGATGTGCTCGACAGCACTCTGGATCAGCTGGTGTGGCTGTCCCACTGGCTTACGGAACGTGATACGGAGCACGACATCATCTATCTTGACCCGGAAACCATGGAGCCTCAGCGCCATACCATCAGCTCACCTGCTGACCTTGAGGTCTTTATCTGCCGCCTGCTGCGTCAGCGCTCGGCAGAAGCTGCCGGTGTTATGGGTTCGTTCCAGTCTGCCGACTGGCACTACCATATCGCTGCTTCAAACGGGGAGGACAGCCATGAAAGCTAAACGATTTGTCCCGTTTCTGTGGACCTTCATTTTCTCCGCTGTACTGCCCATAAGCTCGGTATATTGCCTGACCTCCTCCTTTGGATACCCTGTCAACAACGCGCTTATACCCGCTGTCATTATGACCGCCTTACTGTTTTCTCTGATGACTCTGCTGCAAAAGCGATGGGTGTCGCTGCTGCTGTCGATGGCGGTATTCTGCGTGCTTTTGTACCCTCCCATGGGCGAAGCATTTGTATCAGGCATGTTCCAAATGGGCGCTGTTATCCTTAAACCGGTTATTGAATTTTATCCTCTGCTTACCCGGGCCTGCGAATTCTGTACGGCTCGCGGCACCGGAGACTGTCTTGTTTTCCTGTTCATCCTTGCGGCAGTCCAAAGCCTTATACTGAGCCGCTTTATCTCTGACGGCTATGCTGTCTGGCCGGCCCTGATACTGCCGATAACAGCGGTGATCCCCTGTTTTCTTATTGTGGAATATCTTCCGGATATGCTGCCGCTGCTGGTATTTGTGTCCTCCACCGCTCTGCTGGTGCTTACCCAGCAGCAGCGCAGATACAATCGTCTGGCTGCTTCCCGGCTGTGCTCCATAATGGTCATTCCCGTAGCGGCGCTGACGATACTCATTGCGGCTGTCTGGCCAAAGGACAGCTATGAACGTCCCGAATGGCCCGACAACACCCGGCAGGAGCTTATTTACAGGCTGAGCAGCTTCGCCGCGGGCAGCGTGGAGACCGAACCTTCCGTTTTACCAGGCACAGACATAGATGCTGCCGTTTCCGCGGTGGAGGTTTACGAGGAAGATCTGTCCAAAGCAGGACCACGGCAGTATCTTGGTATTCAGGTGATGCAGGTCAAAGCTCCCGACAGCGGTACGCTGTATCTCAGGGGCACGTCCTACGCCCAATACAGCGATAATGTCTGGTACTCGCCCGACCCCAACAGCTATCCGGAGCTGTATTTCAGCTCCATTGCCGCTTCCGCTTCGGGAAACGACGTTAAGACGCTTTCGGTGCGGACCGTTTCCCGGCATACGGGGCTTTACACACCGTACTATCTTTTCAGCCTGCCCGAAGGCGCACTGACCGTTAACGACTCTTTCATTTACCATCCCGATCTGCCAAGGGAATACAGTCTGGATTACTGCGCCGATACCACCGCAAGCAGTATCCTGCCGCCGGCTTACGAGCAGTATGTGTCTCAGTATTACACTCAGGTGCCGGACGAGCTTTGGAACGAGCTTTTTGACATAGCTTATTCCTGCGGTCTTTTCAACATGGATCAGGCGTCAAGAATCGACGCTGTGGCTCAATACGTCAAAAACAGCGCCGAGTACGACCTTAACACCCCGGCAGTTCCCGAAGGCGAAGACTTTGTTTTGTGGTTTTTGAAGCAGAGCGACACCGGATACTGCGTCCATTTTGCCACGGCAGCCTGTATGCTGCTGCGGACAGTTGACATCCCCGCAAGATACGTTACGGGATACATGGCTGTGACCAAGCAGGATCAGTGGTCTGCCGTTACAGATTCCGCTGCCCACGCATGGGTGGAATACTATGTCTCCGGCGTGGGGTGGGTGCCCCTTGAGGTCACTCCCGAGTCTGATAACGCTGTGTCAGTTGTTCCCGATGCGGAAGTTTCACCGGAAAATACCCCGCAATTGCCCGAAGAAAGTGAAACTATCCCTGAACCCGGCGAGGTACCTCCGGCGGTAAGCGAGGAGGCATACAACGAAAGCACTGTCATCGGCGGAGCGGACAGCCCCACAAATATCGTTCTGAAAAGCAGCATATCCGTTTGGCCGGTTTTGATAGTTTTAATTCCGGTTCTGCCGTTTGCGCGAAGGGCAGTAATACTGGCTTACCGCAAAAAAAGGTATGACCGCTGCTCCTTCAACAGCAGGGCGCTGCTTCTTTGGACAAGAACGGCAAAGCTGGCAAAGGCTCTGGATCAGCCTGTGGAAAAGGAGCTGTACGCCCTTGCGCAAAAAGCACGATTCAGCCAGCACACCTTGAACATGGACGAGCTTTCGCTGATAAAGCAGCGGTATGACGAGCTTCAAATGCTGGCATCGGAAGCTAAGCTTACAAAGCAGCTTTGGTACAAATATGTGCTGGTGCTGTACTAGGCGGGTGCCCCTTTAACTGAGACCCTGAGGTAAGTTGATAGTCGCCTCTGCGGCATTATGTAAACTTAATGCATGGTTTGCGGTTGGCTGGCAGCAACTCAACAAATTTTGACGAACAAGACTTATAACAAAAATCCCGGTGTACGCACACCGGGATTTCATTATTATGTCAACTTATTCAGCAGCGGCTCGAAGGCAACGCCGTAACGGGTATCGGGCACATCTCCCGTCAGCGCGATAGACTGGGATACAAAATCGCAGGCGAACTGTGCCGCGTCTTCCACAGTGATGCCCATCAGTATCCGGGAAGTAAGCACCGAGGCGAAAATATCTCCGGTGCCGTGGTAGGTTCCCCTTTTCAGGCTGCTGAGAACAATGCGCTTTCCCCTTTCGCCAAACACCGCCGCGCCTATGGAACTGCCGATACACACGCCTGTTACCACGACCTTTTTGGCTCCCATAGCAAGGAGCTTTTCACCCAGCTCGTCCAGAGTGGCTGCTCCGTCCTTGCGATCCGTTTCGGTCAAAAGCGCAGCCTCGGTCATGTTGGGAACGATAATGTCCGCACGTACGCAAAGCCTCTTCATCTGAGCGGGGAAGCTTTCGTCGAACCCGCGATACAGCTTTCCGTTGTCTGCCATGACCGGGTCAACTATCTTTACGGCATTGGGATACATATCGAAAACTTCAAGAATTATGTCAACTTGCTCAGGCTCGGACAGATAGCCTGTCAGTATGGCGTCGAAGTCCATATTCAGGCTTTTCCAGTGGGACAGGAAGCTTTTCATTTCGTTGCCGGTTTTCTTTATCACCGCGCCTTCAAAGGCGGTGTGGGCAGAAAGCAGGGCTGTGGGCAGCACCGAAACGGCGAAGCCCGAAGCCGACAGGATGGGCAGCGCAACTGTCAGGGCGCATTTGCCAACGCAGGATATATCCGATATGACTAAAACCTTTTTCTGATTCAAGGTAACATCTCCATTTTTGCTTATATGGTCATTGTAGCATATAAAAGGTAAATGGTCAAAGGCTGTGTTCTGGTCGCTGACACCCGCAAATCACGCTGTCATCCTGAGCCT
>CAZIPP010000094.1:0-5495 GCA_964541215.1 uncultured Oscillospiraceae bacterium | reverse complement strand
TTTGCCCTCTTCAGCCGAGCAATAGGCTGCGTATAGAACCTTAGTGGTCTGGATAGCCAAATCAAGGGTAGATATGGGCTGGCGTTCAAGAGCCACAGCTTCCATGAAATCTTCAAGCTCACTCATATAGCCTCGTATAACCTCGTCTGAAACAAAGTTTTTGGTCCATCCAAGTTTGGAGCTTTGCATTTCCGCCAGCTGTTCATTCTCGATACCTTTTTCGTCGCAAAAGTATGTGCTCAGCAGATCCGTGGGAGTAAGGTTGCAAAGGTATGTTCCGTCATGTCCGTATACCTCTATATAGTTCTTTGTTCCTCCCAATACCACGTCTGTAGCTATCATAAGGCATTTTGTACCATCCGAAAATGTCAGGCTAAGCGTTCCGATATCCTCCACATCCTCGGGTCTTGCGGCCAGATACCTGTTTTCATCAGGCATTAACGCGCAGGTCGCTACTCCGGTATCTGCCAGTACGCCGGATATGGTTATTTCCTCTCCCCTGCTCTGAGCCTCCACCTGTTTAAGATACAGCATACCTGCCAGAGGGTGACAGCCTATGCGCTGCAGCGGTCCGCCGCCGATGGTGCTCCATCGTCCCGCTCCCGCAGTCATGGAACCCGGCGTGCTTTCCTCTCCTTTCATAAACAGTATCTTGCTGCCCTTTGCCCTTATGAGCTGAGCAGCGCGCTGAACAGGAGTTGCATATATGTAATTCTCCGCATACATGACAAGCTTGCCGCTTTGCAAAGAGGTCTGTCGTATTTCTTCCAGCTCCTGCAAAACTTTGGCATACATCTCTCTTTTAGAAACATGACCCACGTCTGCCTGCCCAGGCTGCCCAAAATAGCCCGTCAGCGGCTTTTCACATATAACGTGCTTCCCGGCTTTTAAAGCCGCGATTATCATTTTCTGGTGCAAATATGGCGGTGTAAGGATGTCTATAACATCTATCTCCGGGTCATCCAGCAGCTGTTGATATTCAGAAACAGCCTGCTCGTATCCGTATTTATCACGGATACGAGCAGCTTTTTGCATATCAGGATCGGCAACGGTTTTCAGTCGAACAGGCACGGAGCAGACATGCATATATCCGTCACCGTGGAGTCCGGCAGCAAAACCCGCTCCCACAGTGCCCACCACTACCGGTTTGCAGTTATGCTTCATTTTTCTTTTTTCCGATCTTGTTTTTGATCTTGGTGAACGTACCGGCGGAGGACATGAGCATCACAACGATGACCAGCACCAGTATCAGGGAAATGGGGTTGGACAGGATATCCCAGATAAGCGCCGGAATGCTGTTGCCCACAGTCAATGCCGCCCGTCGGAAGTTCAACTCTATCAGATCCACCAGTATTATTCCCAGTATCGCCGGAGCAACAGGGACATGATATAGCTTCATAAGGTAACCAACGATGCCAAAAGCAACCATCCAGTAAACATCCATGATGCTGTTATTAATGGAAAACGCGCCGACAACAGACAGAATGATGATTATGGGCATAAGTATATGCTTGGGAACCTCAACTATTTTGGCAAACACCTTGATGCCTGTAAATCCAAAGATCATCAGGAACACGTTGCCCACGAACATGGCACCGATGATATACCAGAAAACATCGGCAGACGCTCTCATAAGCAGCGGTCCGGGATTCAGACCGTGGATATACATGGCGCCCAGCATGATCGCAGTTACAGCGTCTCCCGGGATGCCAAGGGTCAGCATCGGAATACAGGCACCGCCTATGGCGGCGTTGTTGGCGGATTCGCAGGATACGATGCCTTCTATGGCACCTTCACCAAAGGGGGTCTCAGGGTTCTTGGTTGTACGCTTTGCATGGTCATAAGCCATCAGAGCGGCAATGTCACCGCCGGTTCCCGGCAACGCTCCAATAAAGGTACCCAGAAGTGATGTACGGATGGAAAGGGGCAGATACTTAATAACATTTTTCCATCCGGGAAGTATCTTATCCACCTTCTGCTTAACAGGCTTAACAGACAGATCACGCAGCTGTATCAAAGCCTCGGACATACCGAACAGACCTATCATAACAACGACATAGTTTACGCCCAGCATCATGTAGGTACGGGTAGTGGAGCCTTCCGCGCCAACAACGAAACGAAGATGACCGGTCTGGGAATCAAGTCCGATAAAGCCAATGAAAATACCAATGGCAGCAGAAAGAATACCTCTGGCAGTGGAATCACTGCCAAGGCTGCCCACAAGAAGCAGACCCATAATAGCGAGAATGAAGTAATCTCTTGGTGCAAAGGTCAGCGCAACTTTCGCCAAAGCGGGAGCACCAAAAGCAAGAATTATTGTTCCTATAAAACCGCCAAGAACGGACTGGACAACGGTAATTCCTATAGCCTGACCGGCAAGACCTTTCTTTGCAAGAGGATATCCATCCAGCGCAGTTGCAACAGCAGCAGGTGCGCCGGGGATATTAAGCAGTATTGCGGAACGGGAGCCTCCGTAAACGCCGCCGATGTACACGCCTATCATGGCAGCCATGGCCGGCAGGGTATCCCATGAATATGTAAATGATATCAGCAGAGAAGCTGCCATGGTAACAGACAGCCCCGGTACGGCACCTATATAGATACCGAGAAACACGCCCGCTGCCAGGATCAGCAACAGCTGCGGATCTATCAGAGCCTGGAGCATATGTCCTAAAACATCCATTTATATATACTCCTTTCTTAGGGCAGCTGTACTTTAAAAATATACTGGAACAGTATCAGTATGCACGCCATAGTAATAACGGAAACCAGAAAAGAACGAAGTTTTTTCTCTTTGTTCAATGTTATCATGGATCCAACAAGGAAAACCGTTGTAGACACCGCAAATCCAAGAACGTTAAGCAGCACGCAATAGACGATGCAGTATACTACGATTATTCCAACCTTACCCGGAAACAGGTACTGGAGCAGCTCACGAACCTTTACGCCAAGGGCTGTGCCCTTCTCAAAGCCTCGGGGGTTATCTCTCACTTCGAAAACCATAACGCCTGACATTACAAGCAAAACTATGGAAGTAATGAGAGGGACGGTCCCCTCGCCGTTAAGCGTGGGGGCCGTCACAAATATCCTCAAAGAGGCGATAAAGCATATCAGACCGATAATGCCCAGTATCACTACGAATCCGAGTTCACCTTTTTCAAGAGCTCTCTTCTTCATAGTATTACGTCTCCTTTATTCGGGCTTTTCAATACCGTAAGTTTCGGGAGAATTCTGAGTAACACCGGATTCATAAAGCAGCCATGAGGTGACGCTGCGATACTGCTTCAGATACTCAACGGCTTCGTCACCGGAAATACCCAGCTCGAAGCAGCCCTTGGAAGCGATCAGATCCAGGAATTCCTGATCCTTGGCGGCCTCTGCAAAAGCGGCAGTCAGCTCGTCAACGATAGCCTGATCGGTGCCGTTCTTTACAAATACGCCATAGAAGGGACCCCAGGGCAGGTACTTGTCGAAATCGGGATAGGTATCAAGAACGATGGGTACGTTTTCGTAACCGGGAACAGCTTCATCTGTAACCATGGCAAGGATCTTGATATCGCCGGATTCATAGAAGCTGGCAGCGGAACCGAGGGTAGTAATGGTATAGTCGGCATTGCCGCCCATGATAGCGGTCATGCATTCGTTTTCACCATCGAAGGGGACCATGTTGGGCTGAGTGCCGGTAACATCAGCGAACATTGCTGCAACGACCTCAGGCAGACCACCGGCGCCGGTGGTGGCCATAATGACTTTGCCGGGGTTGGAAACTACGTCATTTACCAGTTCTTCAAGAGTGGTGTAGGGAGAATCCTTGCTTACGCATACAGCAGCATAAGTAGTGCAGTACAGGCTGATGGGAGTAAATTCGTCATAGTCGATCTCGGCAGTTCCCATGACCTTGGCTATCTGGGGGTTTTCCGCACCAAACAGCAGTTCATAGCCATCAGCAGCCTGAGCGTTAACGTAAGTTGTGGAAACAGCGCCGCCGGAGCCTGCACGGTTGGTAAATATTATATTGGTACCGAGGATCTCCTGAGCGGCAGCGCCGATGGAGCGGGAAGTGATATCGCAAACACCGCCGGCAGACCACATAATGGTACCCTGAATATCTTTGGTGGGATAGGTGTCGGCTGCTCCGGCAGTGGAAGTGCCTTCAGTAGTTGTTCCTGCACAGCCTGCCATCAGTGCGGCCATCATGCAGATGCCGAGAAGCAGCGCAATTACACGTTTCTTGTTCTTCATTGGTCAATACTCCTTAAGCTAGATGTTTTGAATAACGTATAATATTCGTTAATATAAGATAGCAGGATTTGCGCCAAAAGTCTATAAGCTCTTTTTTAATGACATATAGATAGAATTTATATCTATTAAAAAAGTTCCGGGTTTACTTGATTTTTACGGCAAATTGTGTCAAAATAAAGAAAATTAATTTTGTGTTGTGTGAATTTTTGTAATATATCCAATTGTTAATTTTTTTACTTTTCATACCACAGATCATGCATTATTATGTATCGCGCTACAGTGGAGGTCACAAATGAATCTTCAGCAGCTTCATTATTTTCAAAAGATAGCTGAATGCCAGCAATACACTCAGGCAGCCAAGGAGCTTCATGTTACCCAGGCAACTTTGAGCTATGCCATATCCAATCTTGAAAAGGAACTTGACGCCCGGCTTTTTGAACGCAACGGCAAATCCGTGACCTTGACAGACTGCGGCAAAACATACCTTGCCTGTGTCAATGAAGCTTTGGACGCGCTTCAGCGGGGGCAGCAGCTGGTCAAAGACGCAGCTGCTCAGGCAAGATCCATCATCAAGCTGGACTGTCTTGAATCCGTAAAGCATCTTGCGCTGAGGGTCTTATCCGTTTTCGGTTCCGGTGATCCCGACAACCTTTTCCGACTTGAGTTGTCCCATACCAATGCTTCAAATATTGAGCAGCGGCTTATTCGGAGGGAAACAGATCTTGCAATATCCACCGCACCGTCCACATCCGGCATATCTTCTCATCTGATCGGCTATCAGGACAATGTCATAATCGTCCCTCGCCGTCATGACTGGTCGGATCAAAAAAACATCTCCCTTTCTTCAATGAAAGGTCAGCGCATGATAGCCTACACTCAGGACTGCGCCATCCGGGGTTATTACGATTCGATTTTGTCCTCTGCCCGTGTTGAAACAGAGATTTTTGCAGAAGCCAGAAGCCACAGCAATATTCTGGACATGGTGTCCTACGGTCTGGGTATCGCAATAGTGCCCAGAATGAAGGATCTGGAGGACAGATACGATCTTCATGTTCTGAATATTTCAGACAGCATTTCACCCAGAGCCATATATCTGCTTTGGGCAGAGAACTCCATGCGTTCTTCTGAGTTTGAGCGTTTGAGGCATCAGATCATAGACCGCTGCGCCCTGTCAAGTCTGTTATAAAAAAGGGGCTGTAAAATAACTCGCAGTGTCATTCTGAGAGCAGCTTGCTGCTCGTGAGAATCCGTTA
>CAZIPP010000093.1:0-5532 GCA_964541215.1 uncultured Oscillospiraceae bacterium | reverse complement strand
GCAGGAGGGCAATTTGTTGATTTTCTCTTGATTTTTCTTTTGGAAAAAGATAATATGATATGCTCATACGGGAACAATATCTGATATTCTGCGTCATAGTATCGTTGCCTGTTTGAAGATCTTACGGGTAGAGAAATCATCCGCGAAAGGAAAACTGCTTAAATGAAAAAACTTTTGTCCATCCTTCTTGCCGCAGCAATGCTGCTTATGCTGGCGGCCTGCGCTTCCAATGAAGCAGCTCAGAACGCCGAGCCTGCTGTATCCGAGACTCCTGTGGAGCCTGAAGCTTCCGCTGTTCCCGAACAGCCGGTGGAAGCTCCCGCTGAGATCGAAACTCCCGCTGAGCCCGAGGAGCCTGCTTCCGAAGAGGCTCCCGCAACCGGTGACATCACCTCTATGACTCTGTCTGAGATACTTGCCGCCATTCAGGACGGCGTTCCCGATCTGCCCGGTGTAGGCGATATCCCGCTGGACAGCGAAAACTTTGCCTACTATATGTTCATCGACCCCGTTGAAGGCGGCGAAGCGATGGCGAGCGAAGCCATGATCGGCTCCATCGCCCATTCGATAGTGCTGCTCAAAACGCCCGAAGGCGCTGATGTGGAAGCCATTGCCCAGAGCGTTCGGGACAATGCCAACCCCCGCAAATGGATATGTGTTGAGGCAGAAAAGTGCGAAGTGGTGGTAAAGGACAGCTATGTGCTGCTGGTAATGACCAATACCGCGGCGGCTGATGCCATCATCGCCAACTTCAACGCGCTGTAAACCATGCTGTTTTCAAGCGTAAGCTTTCTGTATGGCTTTCTTCCGGCGGTGCTGCTGTGCTATTTCATAGCGGCACTGCCGGTCATGCCGCCAAGACTGAAAAATATTGTCCTGCTTGTTTTCAGCCTTCTTTTTTATGCCTTTGGAGAGCCTGTATACGTTTCGCTGCTTATCATTTCCTCCGTGTCCGACTATCTCCACAGCCTGTACATCGAAAAGCATCGCGGCGGGAAAAAAGCAAGGACCGCGCTTATATCATCGGTGGTCATAAACCTTGCGCTGCTGGGCTTTTTCAAATACGCGGATTTCCTTATCGGCACTGTAAACAGCGTCTTCGGGCTTTCGCTGCCTGTGACGGGCGTACCGCTGCCCATCGGCATCAGCTTTTTCACCTTCCAGACCATGAGCTATACCATCGATGTCTATCGCGGCAGGGTACACGCCCAAAAAAGCTTTGCTGACCTTGCCACTTTTGTCTGCCTGTTTCCTCAGCTCATTGCCGGACCGATAGTAAGGTATTCCGATGTTGAACGGGAGCTGGGGCAGCGGCGCTCGACATTGGACGGAGCTGCCGACGGACTTACACGCTTTGCCGTGGGGCTGGGCAAGAAAGTGCTGATAGCCAACGCCATGGGGCAGTTTTGCGAGATTTTCAGAGCCAGCGATCAGCAGAGCGTACTGTTTTTCTGGCTGTACGCTCTGGCATTTACCTTGCAGATATACTTCGACTTTTCCGGTTACAGCGATATGGCAATTGGACTGGGACGGGTGTTTGGATTCAGCTTCCCCGAAAACTTTGACTATCCCTATATCTCCCGCAGCATAACCGAGTTCTGGCGACGCTGGCACATGACCCTTGGCAGCTGGTTCCGGGACTACGTTTACATCCCGCTGGGCGGCAACAGGACATCCACCGTAAAATGGCTGCGCAACCTTGCCATAGTCTGGCTGCTTACAGGACTGTGGCATGGAGCGCAGTGGAACTTTGTGCTGTGGGGCGTGTTTTACGGCGCGCTGCTGATGACAGAAAAGCTGTGGACAGGCAGGCTGCTGGACAGGGCGCCCAAAGCGGTGTGCCATATCTATACATTGCTGGCGGTTATGATCGGTTTTGTGATATTCAATGCCGACGGACTTGGCGGCACCGTGTCAGATCTCAAAGCAATGTTCGGATCGAGGGGGCTTCCCGTGGTGACCGAACAGACGATGTATTATCTGAAAAGCTACGCGGTTACATTCGCCATTGCCATAATTGGAAGCATGCCGCTGGTCAAAAACCTTGCGGGCAGGCTGGGAAAAGTCGGAGCTGCGCTGCAGCCGGTGGTGACTGCTGTGCTTTTGCTGCTGTCCACCGCGTCCATAATTGACGGTTCGTTCGATCCGTTTTTGTATTTCAGGTTTTAAAGTATGAACAAAGCAAAAAATATAATAACAATAACCCTGAGCTGCCTTTTGATGTTCGGCTTTGCCCTGGCGGGGCTCCTTCTTGCGGACAGCGAGGTTTCATATTCCGAACGCCGTAAGCTTCAGCAAAGACCTGAGATGAGCGCTGACACTGTGTTATCGGGCGAGTATATGGAAGAACTTGAAAGCTGGCAGCTGGATCAGTTTCCGCTGCGTGACAGCCTGCGTTCCATCGACGCATGGTTCAGGCACTATATCCTTCGGCAGAGCGACAACAACGGCGTTTATCTGTATGACGGAGGACTGTATAAGGCGGAGTATCCTCTGGATGAAAAGCAGGTGCTTATGGCTGCGGAAAAAATAGAAAGCGTCACAGCTGACTATCTTTCCGGCATGAATGTGTATTACTCCATAATTCCCGATAAGAACTACTTTGTCCATGAAGCCGCCGATCGCCCGGCAATGGACTATGAGCGGCTGGTGCGGCTGATGACGGAAAACGTTACTGCCGGGTATATCGATATTTTTGGCGCGCTTTCCATAGAGGATTACTACCTTACGGATGCCCACTGGAAACAGGAGAGCATCTACCCTGTGGCGGAAGCTCTGGCGGCAGCCATGGGAAGCTCGATCACGCCCTATGACAGCTATGAGCAAAAGCTGCTGTATCCGTTTTACGGCGTCTACATGGGTCAGGCGTCTTTGCCTGCGGAGCCTGACACGATAGTGTATATGGAAAACCGGCACACAGCCGCCGCTGTGGTCTCAGGTGCCGAGTTTAAGGGAACAAAGCCTGTGTACGAGCCTGAGCAGATAGAGTCTCTGGACGGATATAATGTGTACCTGAGCGGTCCTCAGGCGGTGCTGACCATTGATTGCCCCACTGCCGAAACGGAGAGAGAGCTTGTTATCTTCCGGGACTCCTTCGGAAGCAGCATAGCCCCTTATTTCGTGGGAACGTACAGCAGGATCACGCTGATAGATCTGCGGTATATAAGCTCCACGATGCTTGACGGATATGTGAAGTTCAATGAAAACAGCGACGTGCTGTTTCTCTACTCCACGTCGCTGATAAATTCCGGGGCAATATTGAAATAGTTAATATCCGTCAATGCCAATAGTAATAAAACTTCATAAATAATTCGATGAGATTTAAAAGACACAAACTCCTGACGGGGGAAGAGTGAAGGGGGCGGTCTTGGAGCCACCTTCGCGTTTAATAACCCGCCCGCAGGCGGCAGTTTGCGCTAAAAGCGCAAACAAGGAGCGGTTGTTGAAACGCAAAGCGTTTCAACAGCCGCTCCTCTTTATAAACTCACCATTTCAATGAAGGAAACAAATTATTACTGATAGGCAGCGGAAAGAGTTATGCTCTTATAAACCGTCAGCTTATCGATGTTGATTATTCTCATATCGGGATCGCCCTTGAGATACCAGCCCACAAACCGGCTGCCATCGAGAACGTCTACCTGAGGAGGAGTGTTTATTACAGCGCCGCATTCGAGAGTCATAACTGTCTCGCCAACCACAGCGCCGGATTCTCCGGCATCGAACGTAACCGTAATATCGTTACTTATTTCTTCGCTAAGAGGTTCCGCAGCAGATATGGCACCTCCGGTAAGGAACACAACTGCAACCGTCAATATGGAAATTACGACAAACCATTTTTTCATTTCGGTGCCCCTCCAGTTATGTTAACAAGTTTAGTTAAATTATAGGATATTTTTGCTTCCTTTGTCAACATAATTCTGCAATAATTTCCTTTGTTTTTTACTTTTGTGGAGGATACACAGTGTCATTTTATTGATTTTAGCCGTTTTGTAACCATCTGTCACCGTTTCGAACAGCCAAAGTGGGTACTTTAGTCCAAAATTCGACATTTTCCTTCGAACATCTGTTCTGGTTTTTATGTCACCCTGAACGGCATTGAGCAGCATATTGGTAACACAGTGTCATCAATATACTGCCTGTCGCTGTTCTGTTTTGCAGCGCTGCTCCCGCACCTGAAAAACAGTCTTTGAGTCATCACGCATTCCGACCACGGAAGGTTGGCAGCGTTTTTTCGGTTTGCGTCAAACGGCGAGCGGCACCAATAAAAAACCGGACCGATAGATACTCGGTCCGGTGAAACTTTTATGCTTATGATAATTTGCTGACCAGCTCCACTGCCTTGACAGCGCAGGAAGCCGCATCGGGAGTATAGGCATCGGCGCCTATTTTATCGCAGAAGCTCTGGGTAACGGGAGCGCCGCCTATCATGATGACCACCTTGTCGCGAATACCGGCTTCCCTGGCTTTTTCCACAACTTCACCCATGACGGGCATGGTGGTGGACAGCAGGGCGGAGCAGCAGATAAGCTTGCAGTCATTTTCAACGGCGCATTTGATAAATTCGTCGGCTGGTACGTCGCTGCCAAGGTCGATGACCTCGAAGTTTTTGCTCTCCAGCATCATGCGCACGATGTTCTTGCCGATATCGTGAAGGTCACCGGCAACGGTGCCTATGCATGCCTTGCCAACAGGCTCGGCGCCTTCTTCCGCCAGCAGAGGCTTGAGCAGCTCGGTGCCGGTGTTCATGGCTCTGGCAGATACCAGCACTTCAGGAACGAACACCTCGTTTTTTGTAAACTTCTCACCGATGATATTCATACCGTGGAGCAGACCATCGTTCAGGATCTCCTGAGCAGACAGCCCTGCTTCAACAGCCTGAGGAACAAGAGTCTGTATCTGTTTCTTTTTGCCTTTCTGTATGGCTTCGGATATTTGCATAAGCAGCTCGTTCATGGTCTATTCTCCTTGATTTTATTATATTAAGGAAATAGTACCATATAATTATTGATCCGTAAAGGAAAAAATCAGAAATTCAGGCGCTCAGTGATGTCCCCCGCCATGATGGTGCTCATGGGGGTGACCGTGCCTGTGACCGCCACTTTCGTGGCTGTGGTGGTGCTCATGCTCGTGGCCTCTTCCGTGTCCGCCGTATCTGTGCCGCCAGTCCTGCGCCAGCTTGTCAAGCAGAGCTGTGAGCTGAGCCTTTTCATCTTCGGTCAGGGCGGAAAACATATCACTTTTGCCATCGCCCCTTTGGGCTTTTGTTTCCTCTGCTCTTTTTCTTCCCTGTTCCGTAAGCGTCACATTCATTGCGCGGTGGTCTTCCTCGTTCTTTTCCCTTGCAATAAGTCCGGCGTTTTCCAGCTTGCCCAGCAGTTCGCTCAGTGAACCCGCCTTGACAGACAGGGTATCCATCAGCTCCTTTTGCCCTGTGGTGCCCTTTTCTGCCAGTATCGCCAGCACTCTGTCCTGACCGCCTGTTGGCTCTGCGCTGTAATTCAGGGTACGGCTGACCATTCTCAGGCTGTGGAG
>CAZIPP010000092.1:0-5540 GCA_964541215.1 uncultured Oscillospiraceae bacterium | reverse complement strand
ATGCCATGACCGGTCAGGATGCCGTAAACGCTGCTCAGGCTTTTGATGAAGCCCTCGGGATTACCGGTGTACTGATGACCAAGCTGGACGGCGACGCCAGAGGCGGTGCGGCATTGTCTGTCAAAGCCGTTACAGGAAAGCCCATCAAATATGTGGGCAATGGCGAAAAGCTTGACAACATTGAGCTTTTCCACCCCGACCGTATCGCTTCCCGTATCCTCGGCATGGGCGATATGCTTACTCTTATCGAAAAAGCCGAACAGGCTTTTGATATGAAAAAAGCGCAGGAAATGGAGCAAAAGCTCAAGTCCAACCGCTTTACCCTTACCGATTTTCTCGATCAGATGGATCAGCTTCAAAATATGGGCGATCTTGGTGATGTTCTGGGAATGGTACCCGGTATCGACAAAAAAGCTCTTGCCGGAGCTACCATAGATGAAAAGGCCATGGGTCATACCAGGGCTATCATCCTTTCCATGACTCCTCAGGAAAGAGAAAATCCTTCCATCCTCAACCACAGCCGCAAGCGCCGTATTGCCGCCGGCAGCGGTGTTAAAGTTGAAGAAATAAACCGCCTGCTGAAGCAGTTTGAAGCCATGCAGGTCATGGCTAAGCAGATGACGGGCGGCGGCAAAAAGGGCAAACGAAAAAAGAACCGTTTCGGCGGTTTCAGTCTGCCCGGCATGTAATTTTGTTCGTAAGGAAAATTTACGATAGATTTTCGAAGATCATATACGGAGGTGAAACAATCATGGTCAAAATCAGACTTCGCAGAATGGGTGCTAAGAAGGCTCCTTTCTACAGAATCGTTGTCGCTGACTCCCGCAGCCCCAGAGATGGCAGATTCATCGAAGAAATCGGCACTTACAATCCCCTTACCGAGCCCGCCGAAATCAAGATCAACGCTGAAAAAGCTCAGGAATGGATCAAGTCCGGCGCTCAGCCTACCGATACCGTCAAGGCTCTTCTCAAAAAAGCCGGAATTCAGTAAAGAGGTGCATCCATGAAAGAGCTCTTGCTTTATATCGCGCAGAATCTTGTCGATAATCCTGAAGCTGTCACCGTCACTGAAGTCCAGAACGACAATGATACCGTTTTGGAACTCCGTGTCGCGCCCGAGGATATGGGCAAGGTGATCGGTCGTCAGGGCAAGATCGCCAAGGAAATACGCACTTTGGTCAAGTCCGTTGCTCAGCGGCAGGACAAAAAAGTCTCTGTTGAAATCGTTGACTGACCAATTACAACCGCAGGGGTGACCCTTGCTGCCCCAGTGGCTGCAAAGGCCGCCCCTGCGGTTTTGTACTCGCTTTTCAATGACCTTCGGTCATTAAAAAGCGGTTATTTCAGTCTGCTGCGGCGCACGGAGATCCCGTTGGGATACTCCGCACGTTTGCAGACTGTATAGAGAAATTTCCGACGTACACGCCGCCGGAAATTTCATATTTAGATTTATTCGTTTGCCAAGGGCAAGCGAACTCTACGAGGTTTTATTTAGAGGTAAGTTTTATGAAAAAGCAATTTCTGGAAGCCGGTCAGATAGTCAACACCCATGGCATCAGGGGCGAAGTCCGTATTCAGCCATGGTGCGACAGTGCCGACTTTCTTTTGAATATAGATAAGTTCTATATGGATGGTAAAGCCGTTAAATTCACCGGCAAAAAAGTCCATAAAACCATGCTCATTGCCAAGCCGGAAGGAATAGATAACGCCAATGACGCCGCTCTTTTAAAGGGCAAAGTACTCTATTTTGACAGAGACGATGCACAGTTGGATGACGGTCAGATATTTATTGACGATCTGGTGGGGCTCGATGCTGTTAATGTTGAAAGCGGAGAGGTTTTCGGAAAAGTCACGGATGTCCTCAAGCTCCCTGCCAGTGATGTTTACGTGATCAAAGGCGAAGGCGAATACATGATACCCGCTGTGGATGAGTTTTTGAAAGAGATAAGTCTGGAAGAAGGCAAAGTTTATTTCAGGCTTATCGAAGGGATGGTCTGAAAATGAGGATAGATATTATGACCCTGTTTCCCGAGACAGTGGGTGATGTGCTTTCCGAAAGCATCATAGGTCGCGCTCAGGAACGGGATATCCTTAAAATTGAATGCCATCAAATAAGAGATTTTACCCCCAACAAGCAGAATCAGGTGGATGATTATCCTTACGGCGGAGGCATGGGGATGCTCATTCAGGCAGACCCGCTGTACAACTGCTGGGAATACATCTGCGACGAAGTTGCCGCGCCAGTCCACACTATTTTTATGACTCCAGGTGGAAAGGTTTTTACTCAGAACGATGCAAAAAGGCTGTCCAAATACGAAAACATCGTAATTGTCTGCGGTCATTATGAGGGCATTGATGAGCGGTTTATAGAAGAATGTGTGGATGAAGAGCTGTCCATCGGTGACTTTGTACTTACCGGCGGTGAGATACCTGCCATGGCTGTTGCCGATTCCGTTTGCCGTCTTATTCCCGGTGTACTTTCTGACGAAGAATGTTTTACAGGCGAAAGCCATTGGAGCGGACTGTTGGAATATCCCCAGTATTCCCGTCCGGAAACATGGCATGGTATGTCCATTCCACCCGTACTGCTGTCAGGCAATCACAAGAACATTGCTATCTGGCGTACCCGACAGAGCTTTATGAGGACAAAGAAAAGACGCCCCGATATGGCGGAGCGTTTCAACATTGAAAACTGGTTGAGCAATGAAAGTCAGTATACTAAAAAGGAAAAGCAAAAACTCAGGGACTACTGGAAAGGAGACGACGATGGACAAGATCGAAACATTGAAAAAATGGGTCAATGAATCAGACAATATTGTATTTTTCGGCGGTGCGGGAGTCAGCACCGAATCCGGCATCCCAGACTTTCGTTCTGTGGACGGACTGTACAATCAGAAGTTTGATTACCCTCCCGAAACCATGCTGAGCCACAGTTTCTATGTCAGTCATACCGAAGAATTTTACAAGTTCTACAAGGAAAAGCTGCTGCCCATAGGCTATAAGCCCAATGCCGCTCATTTGAAGCTGGCTGAACTCGAAGCAGCCGGTAAGGTCAAAGCCATTGTCACCCAAAATGTAGACGGTCTTCACACTGCCGCGGGCAGCAAAAAGGTATACGAGCTGCACGGCTCCGTTTACCGCAACTACTGCCAGAAATGCAAAAAAAGCTATGACCTCGACTATGTGGCAAATTCCGATGGCGTACCCAAGTGCAGCTGCGGCGGTACCATCAAGCCCGATGTTGTGCTGTATGAGGAATCCCTCGACGGAGCTACGATAGATGGAGCTGTGGAAGCTATTTCCAAGGCTGATGTTTTTATTATCGGCGGCACTTCTCTGACTGTTTATCCCGCTGCCGGTCTTATCCGCTACTACCGTGGTAAAAAGCTGGTTCTCATAAACCGCGACCCAACCCCTTACGACAGCAACGCCGACCTTGTAATTAACCAGTCCATTGGTGAAGTATTTTCACAAATATAAGATAAACTATTAAAAAACGCTGTCATTCCGAACATTGCGAAGCTCTGCTCAGCAAGCTGAGAAATGTAGGAATCCCCTTCATAAGATGGGGATTCCTCCGTTATCTTCGATAACGTTCGGGATGACAGCGTTATTGCGTTATCAGTTTATAAGGTGGGTTTTCGTCGTCGGTTCGGTCAGCCTTGCTGACCGTTCTCGCCTTGGAATGATATATAAACTTAATGCGGTGCGCTTCTGTATTTTTCCATGGTTCCCTTGAATATCTCCGCATTGGAAGGCGGGGTCCATGTTATAGCGTTAGCGCCTGCCTGAATGGTCTCCCGAATAGTTTCATCTGTGGGACCTCCAGTGGCGATAATGGGGAAATCGGGGTACTTCTCCCGAATCTTACGCACGATCCTCGGTGTATCCGCGGCAGCGGAAACGTTGAAGATAGTGGTTCCGGCTTCAACTCTGGCGTCGATATCATCAAAATCTGCCACAACAGACACAACGATGGGAATATCTATCTTTTCCTTGATAGTTACGATGGTATCATTGGCAGTGGGAGCATTGAGCACAACAGCCATAGCTCCCTGATGTTCAGCTTCAAGGGCAAGCGATACTGCTCTCTCTCCTCTAGTAAGCCCGCCGCCCACTCCGGCAAACACCGGTATGTCGGCAGCCATCAGCAGCGCATCAATGATGACGGGCTGCGGAGTAAAAGCATACACAGCCATTACCGCATCAGCATTAACGTTGCGGATAATGCTCAGATCCGTGGAAAAAACAAGTGACTTTATGCGCTTACCGAAAATGATGATCCCGCTGCATTCGCGGATAACTTCAGGTACATGAAGCATCTTCTTTCTCAGTGTGCCTTCAATAACAGGGGCTGGTCTTTTTTTGTCCACAGCGGTTTCTCCTTTCAGTAAAAAATTTGCTGTACTCTAATTTGTGTTTTCTATCAGATACGGTTGTTGGAGCCAAGCACGTTGACTATCTTATTGCGAACCAGATCGCGTATATTGTCTCTGCCGGGGATGAGATACTTTCTGGGGTCAAAATCTGCCGGGTTTTCGGCAAGGTGTTTTCTAACACCGGCGGTCATGGCAAGGCGCAGGTCGGAGTCGATGTTTATCTTGCAAACGGCCATCTTTGCAGCCTGACGGAGCATATCTTCGGGTATGCCGATAGCATCAGGCATGCTGCCGCCGTTGGAATTGATGGTCTCAACGTACTGAGGGATAACAGAGGATGCACCATGAAGAACTATGGGGAATCCGGGCAAGCGCTTTTCGACTTCTTCAAGAATATCAAAGCGAAGCTGGGGTTTCTGACCCGGCTTGAATCTATATGCGCCGTGGCTGGTGCCGCTGGCAATTGCCAGGGAGTCAACACCGGTGGCTTCAACAAATTCCTGAACCTGATCGGGATCGGTGTAGCTGGAATCCTCGGCACTGACGTTAACTTCATCTTCGATGCCTGCAAGACGACCAAGCTCGCCTTCGACCACTACGCCGTGGTCATGGGCATACTGGACCACCTCACGGGTCAGACGAATGTTTTCTTCAAAGGAGTGCTTGGAACCATCAAACATAACAGAGGTAAAGCCACCATCGATGCAGGATTTGCAGACATCAAAGCTCTCTCCGTGATCAAGATGTACACAGATAGGCAGACCGGTATCTTCGATGGCTGCTTCGATGAGCTTCATCAGGTAAACGTGCTTGGCGTACTTTCTGGCGCCGGCAGATACCTGAAGGATAAGGGGAGATTTTTCCATCGCGGCTGCTTCAGTGATGCCCTGGATTATCTCCATGTTGTTTACGTTGAACGCGCCAATGGCATAGCCGCCTTCATAGGCTTTTTTGAACATTTCGGTAGATGTAACAATAGGCATATTAAAACTCTCCAAACATTTATCAATTTCAATATAATATTTTACCAAGTTACAGTACGAAATGCAATATTTTTCTGGCAGCCTGTTTGCTACGAAACCGTTAAGCTGACCAAGTTGCAATCGAATTTATCATATGATATACTTAAACAGTTATCCCAGTGAATTTTTTCCGAAAGGA
>CAZIPP010000091.1:0-5694 GCA_964541215.1 uncultured Oscillospiraceae bacterium | reverse complement strand
AATCGACATCCTTTGACAGAAGGATGTCGATTTTTTCTTATTACCTTTTCACTCTTCACTAAAGTTCAGGGTCGGTTTTTGAAAGTAATAGGTTAAAGCTTTTTGCCCTCCTGCTTTTGCAGGAGGGCAAAATCTATATCTTCTTATTCAGAACTGCCTATGGCGGTATTGTGGGGGTATCACGTTATATCAGCCCAAAATGCCCAGATGCTCAAGCAGGATCTTCGCACCCAGCAGGATAAGGATGATGCCGCCTGCCATCTGAGCCTTGTTGCCGAATCTGCTTCCGAAAATATTGCCCACCTTGACGCCAAAGGTGCAGAATACGCAGGTGAATCCGCCTATAAGCAAAACAGCGGACACAATATTTACGTTACCTGCCATAGCCAGAGAAATGCCGACCGCAAGAGCGTCGATGGAGGTGGCTACCGCCATGACGAACATGGTCTTGACAGACATATCCGCGTCATTTTCTCCACATTCACAGTCGTCTTTTGAAAATGCTTCTTTAAGCATATTGACGCCGATAACGACCAGCAGCACAAACGCTACCCAATGGTCGATGGTCTGTATCGCTCCCGCAAAGAGCGTACCCAGAAAATAACCGATAAGCGGCATCAGCGCCTGAAATCCGCCAAACCATACGCCGCAGGTAAGACCGGCCTTTATGGTCGCCTTTTTCATCGCCAGACCCTTGCAGATAGATACTGCGAAAGCGTCCATGCTAAGTCCCACAGCCAGAATCATCAATTCCCAAAATCCCATTAGTTGTTTTTCCTCCTTTGTTTTGCCCGAAAGCATAAAAAAAAACGACACCTATCCGCTGATGCAGATAAGTCTCGTCAATTAAGGTGATGCCAGGATCAGTATCCAGTATGTTGGCATCTCCGCGCAAACGCGCCGACTACTCCCTTACTCGGGAATTAGGATATCATAAAATCCCCCTTATATCAACACAAAATTTTCTTTCTTTCGCAAAAAAGCCTGAATACTTTTGGACAAAAAAGGCGGCGTGTCCCAAAAGGCGGCAGATAACTCCCAATTAAAAACAGGACTGGCTTAGCCCTGTTCACGATTCGGCTGCATCACAGGCTTTTCATATCAGGATACTTGTGGTAAAATACCGATATAAACCGTTCGGAAAAGAGCGAAAAAACTCAGGGAGGCATTTATGGGACTGATGAATTTTTTGAAAAAGTCCAGGATACAGGAACCGTTTACCGAAACGACCTTTGAATGTAAACGGGGTGACCTTACCATCCGCGGGACTGAGTACCGTCCGGCGGGCGATGACCTTCCTGTTGCCATCGTCAGCCACGGTTTTATGGCGTTTCAGGATACGGTGCGCCAATACGCGAAGACTCTGGCAAGGCTGGGCTATTGCGCCTATTGCTTCGATTTTTGCGGCGGCTGCGTTATCAAGGGCAAAAGTGACGGCAAGACCACCGATATGTCTGTGCTGACTGAGGTGCAGGATCTTGAAGCCGTTATCGCCTATGCCCAAAGCCTGCCCTACAACGGCAGTGAACTGCTGCTGATGGGATGCAGTCAGGGCGGCTTTGTTTCTGCGCTTGTGGCTGCAAAGTGTCCTGACGCCGTTTCCAAGCTTGTGCTGTTTTATCCGGCTCTGTGCATCCCCGACGATGCCCGTGCGGGAAAAATGATGTTCGCCAGATTTGACCCACAGAACATACCTGAAACACTGAGGTGCGGACCCATGAAGCTGGGGCGCTGTTATCCCGCCGCAGTGCTGGATATGGATCCGTTCAGCGAGATAAGCCCATACACCGGTCCTGTACAGATCGTTCACGGCACCAAAGACAAGATAGTCAACACCGACTACACCCGACGAGCGGCTGAAGTTTACGCAAACGCTGAGCTGCATTTTATCGAGGGCGGCACCCATGGTTTCAGCAAAAAGCACGATGTCGAGGCAATAGCTCTTCTTGAAAAATTTGCCTGATACAAAATCGAATACAAAAACGGCAGAGGAGCAGGAAAACCCGCTCCTCTGCTTTTGCGTATCGGAACTTTTTTGACGCGCTCAAGCCTCGCCGAAACATCCGGCGAGGCTTTCAACGCAGCTGCGCAATGGCAGGGTCTTCTATATCTCTTCCCCCAGCGCCTTTATCCTGCCCTGAGGCTTTTCGTAAAACACGGCCTGACCGCTTTTCAGATACTTTTCAAAGGCTTCACGGTCGCTGCACAGCTCCCCGAGCATTTCGCAGCCGCCTATGCCGGCATCTTCCCGGGTGGGCATCATCAAGGTTCCCGCCACAAGGTACTGCTTATCCTTATCTATCTTTTCTCCGCTTTCAAGCTCTGCGGAAACTATTCTTCTGCCCGGCTCCGCGTTGGGATCGAACACCAGCTTAAGTCCGCTGACATGGGCAAAGCCCGGAGACTGAACAGGATAGCTCTTCAGCCCCATTTCCATTTTTTCAAGGATCCAGCTGCCGGTGCATCTGCCAAGAGAAACCTTGCTGCTGTTGGCAAAAACGCTTTTTACATCGAAGGTGGTGATATCCCCCGGATCGATACTGGCGCGGATGTTTCCTCCTCCGCAGATGGCTATATCCGTGCCAGCTGCAAAGGCAAACGCGTCGCATACGATGTCTCCAAGGTTGGTCTCACGGCTCCTTATCTGGGGTCTGCCGCCGTCCAGAAGGAAGGAAGTATGTCCCAGCACCACAGCGCTGCTCTTTATCTTTTCCTGCTCGGCATCTATGATGGCCTGCACCCGGGGTTCGGGCTCCAGCCGCGCCTTGCAGCTGTCCATGGCTATGAGGCGGCAGCTTTTTTCAAGCTTTCCGTCATCGTCCATGGTTACTGTTATATGCACAAAGGATCCCAGTCTGTCTGCCGGCTGGGTTATGAAAGTATTGCCCACCACGATGCCATCCGGCAGGGGATGATGGCTGTGACCGTCGGCTATAAGGTCAAGCTCCGGCACCCTCTGCGCCAGCACAGTGGACGGATATTGATATGTATCGTCCACACCGAGATGGCAGACCACCATCACCAGATCGCACCCTTCCGCTCTCAGCTGCTTTTCAGCCTCGGCAGCCTCCTCGTATGGGTCGGTGAGGTATGTATCAGACTGCATTCCCGGTGGCATACCCGGCATACCTCCGGGCATTTCGGGCATCTTGGCTTCAAGACCGATAACGCCTATGCGAAGCCCGCCACGCTCTGTTATTCCCCAGGGGCGGAACACTCTGGCTCCGTCACGGCTGCGGGTCATGGCTCCCAGCACAGGAAAGCTCAGCCGCTGCTGCATGGCGTTCATCTCGCCAACGCCGCGGAAATGCTCGTCGTTGCCAAACACCATATAGTCATAGCCAATGGTGTTCATTATCTCCACAGCAGCTCCGCCGCCGCTGAACTCAGAAAGTATGTGCCCGCGGAAAATATCTCCGCAGTCCACCACCAGCACCGGTTCACCCGCGTCCCGAAGCTCCTTTACATACGCGGCAACATAGGGAAAATCGTGAATTTTCCCGTGGACGTCCGCCGTTTGAATAATGGATACTCTTTTCATATCATCTTCCTTTTTTTGCACAAGGTACCGCCGTACCCGGATGCTCCGGCAGCAGCGGTACCTGATATTTTTTACTGAGATAACGCCGTTATGCGTATGTATAGGCTCCGGTGATCTCGCTGAGGTCCATGACCCCGCGCAGCTGAGCAAAGGCGTTCCGGCTGGCGTCATTCAGCTTTTCTTCTCCCACCAGCCAATTCAGGATGGTGTTGCCTGCCAGAGTATGCAGAGTAATTTCCGACAAAGGTACTGCCGGAAATTTCATATTCTTTTACCATCTTCTTACGCAAAAATGTTTCTGAACACGATCACTATTGTGCTTAATGTATCATAAACAGGCTGAAATGTCCACATATTTAAGAAGGGGATCTGGGGCTGTTCGGAGGTTCAGTCTGACTGTTTTCCGCAGCATTGGCTTGGGCTTCCCGCTGCCTTTTCAGCTCCATTAGCCGCCTTACCGCTTCCTTTTCATGTTCGCCTGCGGGATAGTCGGCTCCGCTGCGGTTACTGAAGTCCACAGCAGGGCTGTCGATTTTCTTTACCGGCTGCTTGTATTGATCTTCCCTTGCCCATTGGCGAAGTGTGGCAAAGTGGTTAACATAATATTTACCCGTGGACTCCATATATTCGCTCAGCCTGTCTATACGGCTGTCTATATCCTGCTGCTCTGAGCGCAGGACAGCATAATCTTCATCAGACAAATAAACATTTTTATAAAGTCCGCGTGGGGGCGGGGGCGTTTTAGCTTGAGCTTTTGTTCCCTCCCCCTCGTGTTCAGAGTTTATGTTTGTGTTCATGCTCGTGTTTGTGTTAGTGCTCAGGTTCTCGTTAGAGCTTGAGCTTGAGTTATAGTTATGGTTATTTTCGGTTGCGGTCGGCTGCGAAAAAACCGGTTGGGTTTTTTCGGTTATTCTCGGTCTGCCGCCCTTGGCTCCGTTTTGACGGTTTATCTCCCTTATCTGCTCGTATTTCTCCGCATGGCGGTCAATGGAGCTTTTCAGGCTGTAAAACGAACCCATAACAATAGGCTCGATATCGTCCACTATCTCTCCACGTCTGCTGTATGCCAAAAGCGCGCGCAGCAGCTGTCCTCTCTGTTGGTCTGTCATGTAGGATATTTCGTCTTCGGTTTCGTGAAATACAAAGAATCCGGGGCGTTCTTTCTGAGTCATGTCTTGCCTCCTGTTATGAGTAAAAATCTACGAGTGGAAAAGCTCCTCTCACTAATAGGCGGAAAGAGAAAAAAATTGCACGCAAACGTGCAATCTTCACAAAACTTTCACACAAAAATTCAATTTCTGTATCCAGAGATACAAAACAGACAAGCATTCCGACCAACAAAGATACGCGCCGAACTGACAACAGCTTTCACTTTCAGGCTCAAATATGATACAATGGAAAAAAACAAAGGAGGGTGACCAATGACCTGTTTTCTCACCAGCAGTCCGTTTATGCCCGAAGGCTCTAAGCTTGACCCGGCAAACGACTTTGTAAGCGAGCTTTTGAAGACCGTTCCGCATCCCTGCAGGGGGCTTTTTATCTGCTCCGATCCCAAGGACTACCCCTTTACCGACGGGTTTGCCGATATGATGCACGCAAGCCTTTCGGCAAGCGGCATAAGCTTTTCACAATATAAGATACTGGACGGAAGAAACGCCGAAGACGCTGCCGCTCTGGTTGCAGACAGCGACCTTATCATACTGGCGGGCGGTCATGTACCGACCCAGAACCGTTTCTTTGAAAGCATCGGACTTCGTGATATTATGTCAACTTATAACGGATCCGTTATCGGCATAAGCGCCGGCACCATGAACAGCGCCGATACCGTTTACGCTCAGCCGGAGCTGGAGGGCGAAGCCGTTGACCCGCATTATCAGCGTTTTCTTACGGGACTTGGGCTGACAGATGTGATGGTACTGCCCCACTATCAGGCTATAAAGGACACCGTGCTGGATGGTTTGCGGGTTTTTGAAGACATCTCCTACGCCGACAGCTTTGGACGAAAATTCTATGCTCTGCCCGACGGCAGCTGGCTTTATATCCACGACGGAGTGACCGAGCTTCGCGGCGAAGCCTATCTTATTCAAGACGGTGTGCTGGAAAAAATAAGCGATGTTGGTGATATTATTATGTTAACTTAGCTGTAACGCTGC
>CAZIPP010000090.1:0-5815 GCA_964541215.1 uncultured Oscillospiraceae bacterium | reverse complement strand
CCTTTAAAATTCAAATAATTACAAAGTGATGCATCCGGAAATGTTGATTCACAGATAATGTTATTATTTACCCAGAGCAAGTAATTGGGTCAACAAAGAATCTACCAGTGGAATATATTTATCATCCAGACGATGCAGTTTATCGAGCAGCAAAGTATCATCCGTCCTAGGTTCTCCATATAATACATAGTCTGCTGACAATCCCAACAAGTCACATATTTTCATAAGTGTTTTTACTGATACACCGGTTCTTCCCCGTTCTACTTCTGCCATGTATGATACGCTGACATCCAGAAGCTCGGCAAAAGCCTCCCGTGTATATCCTGCGTTTTCGCGGGCATTTCGTATTCTTGTGTACAAAACTATCACCTCAACTGATAGTATGGGTGATAGTTTTACACTTTAACATCAACTAATATTGTATATTTTGCATATTGCATTATTTGATGTTGGATGGTAAAGTGTACACAAAACGTGTAATAGGAGACCGTATTATGTCTGAATATTTTAATCTATATTCCATGCTTTTCAATGCTATTACTGATGCAGTGGCACATATAGATGCTTCCAACTTCGGTCTGGCTAAGGATGTGCTTATCGCGGCTCAGGCAGAAGCAGAAGAATTGTATATTGAAAGTGAATAACCATAACGCCCTGACTTTCAGCATCGAAAGTCAGGGCGTTATTATGAGCGACAATATATAATTGACTATTATTTATGCTCGGAATTTACCACCAGCTTGCCGCCGGAAGCCAGAGTGTATTCGCCGCTCATCCCGCCGAAGGCAGAAATGGTAACGTGGGGAGGAGCATCAATGCAGTCCAGATCCAGCTCGTCCACGATAACGATATCGGAATCTGCCGTGGCGACCCACATGCCGCCCTCTTCCATATGGAGGAAGCTCTTTTTCAGAGCGCCCAGCAGACGGGTCTGACCATCGATGAAAACATGCATATCGCGGTCGGTGTCCTCGTGGACGATGTCTCCGCAGTATGTGCCGTTTTTCAGCTGCACACGGATGCCGTAAACCTTTGCGCCGCCGGTCTTGGTGGCGTTGGGGTCATCGTTGACGATGGAGTGTACCAGTACGCCTTCGTCGGTAAGCAGATTGGTGCGGTCAAGAATGATATCCGCGTTCTGGCTCTTGACGATCATTGCCGCCTTCTTGCAGCGAACATCGCAGCCCAGGACCTTCAGAACACCGACCTCTTCCTTCATGCCCATAACGCAGTGGATCATGTTGAAGTAGGTGCCGCATTTGAATACGGAGTTCTTATAGGTGATGTCACACTCGCCTGCCATGATGCCTGCCATGTGAGCTACGTCGAAATCGCAGTTGTGGAAGAAGTTGTGGCAGCAGCCATCGGCATAGGTGCCGTAACCGCCCTTGGTGGTGATGACCTTGCAGCCGTCAGCCTCAAGATGAACGAAGCCCATGGAACCGTCGGTGGACAGAGCTGCCCAACCGTCGCCTATGATGGTGCTGTCGTAGAAATAGCTGTAGGAGTTGGACTGAGTGCAGTGGGTGCGGGTGTTGCCGGCGATTTCAAGAGCCTCGGGGGGAGAGCCTACGCTGCCGCCGGGAGCATCGTCGCCAAAGGGGGCGCCCATGGAGATGAGGGTGGAGTTGTAAACTCTCAGGCAGCTGTATTCCTCGGCAGAGGAGCAGACGGAAGCCTGACCGTTGCAGTAAATGTTTGCGTTGCGGACAGTGAGGTTGGCGTGATCGTAAGAAGCGATGCCGGCGCGCTCTGTGCCAAGACCTGCGCCCTTGCCGGTCTTGCTGACGGTGATGCCGTCTATCTCATAGCTGCCCTTGCCGGTGGCAAAAACACCCCCCACATCGCCGTCGTAAGTGCAGATGCGAACATCGGAGGCGTAACCGTCATAGAATTCGCCGCCGTAGATGAACTGTTCCTGCATGGCGTCTTCAACCAGCTCGCCGTCTTTGATAAGAACGGTGGGAGTGCCTTTTGTCTGATTGCCCATTCCGGGAGGACCTCCGGGACCGCCGCCGGGACCGCCGGGACCGCCGCCGGGACCGCCGGGACCGCCGCCGGGTCCGCCGCCGGGTCCACCGGGACCACCACCGGGACCGCCGCCTTCACCCATGGAAGCGAGCATCTCTTCCAGAGTAGGCATCTTAAAGGGCTGCTTTTCCAGCAGCTCAACAGCTACACCTTTGATTTTTGACATCGTATGTACTTCCTTTCATTTCAATTTCTGTTGAAATGATTATACTTTAAAACGGTATGATATACAAGCAAAAAAGACAATTATCGAAAGCTTATGTCCCGACCGAAAAAGGCAAATTTAGCGGCTTGTTTCATTGACACGATTCAGCGCAGGAGTTATAATTACCCTGTTGTATAAAAATTCCGTTTTGGAGGTGAGGCGTTGATAACAGACAAGAGGATAATCGCCGTTGTGGGTCATTATGGCAGCGGCAAAACGGAGTTTTCGGTGAGCCTTATACATGATCTGGCAGAAAGCGGAGTCAGGAAGCTGGCTATTTGCGATCTGGATATCGCAAACCCTTATTTTCGCAGCCGTGAACGAAAGCAGGAGCTGAACGATCTGGGGGTAGCTGTTTATGGCAGCCATTACGGTACCGAGATAACCGCTGAACTGCCTGCTATCGATGCCGGAATAAAAGCGCCGCTGGAAGACAGGGATACCACCGTTGTGGTAGACGTGGGCGGTGATGATTCCGGTGCAAGGATAATGCACCAGTTTATGAAATACTTCAAAAGCGACGATTGCGAGCTGATATGCATCGTGAACAAAAATCGCCCGGAAACATCCACCCTTGAAGGCGCGGAAAATCATATCCGCCGCATCGAGGCAGAGACCGGGCTTACCGTTACCGGGCTTGTAAGCAATGCCCACTTTATACGTTATACCACAGCTCAGGACGTTTTTGACGGCTGGGAGTTCACATCAAAGCTTGCCGAAAAGCTGGGAAAACCTTTGCTGGCGGCAACTGCTCCCGAACATCTTATGGGGGAAGTCAGGACGCTCCAAAAGGAAAAGGGCGTGGAGTTTGAACTGTTCCGGGTGGGAATGTATATGCGTGAAAGCTGGCTGGACAAAAAGGTATAAACTTATCCTGCTGCATCTGTTCAAACGATAATTACCGTTGTCCAATTATTTACTTATTCTGTCTATCATCCATTAAAAGGAGAAGAATATAATGGCAAAATTCAAGGTTGAATTCAACATTGACAAATGTAAGGGCTGCGAGCTTTGCGTAAGCTTTTGCCCTAAAAAGATCATAGTCCTTGATCAGACCATGACCAACGCCAAGGGCTATCATCCCGCATCCATAACCGATATGGATGCATGTATCGGATGTGCCACCTGCGCCACCATGTGCCCAGACTGGTGCATCAACATCTGGAAGGAGGAAGCGTAAATGAGCGAGAAGGTACTGATGAAAGGCAATGAAGCCTTTGCCGAAGCAGCTATCCGCGGCGGCGCCGGTTTCTATTTTGGTTATCCCATAACTCCTCAGAACGAGATCCCCGAATATATGTCCCACGAGCTGAAAAAGCGCGGCGGCGCATTTATTCAGGCTGAAAGCGAACTGGCTGCCGTTAATATGGCATACGGCGCAGCAGCTGCCGGCGGCAGAGTGTTTATTTCATCTTCCTCCCCCGGTATCGCTCTGATGCAGGAAGGCATCAGCTTCATGTGTTCTGCCGAAGTTCCCGCGGTATTCCTTAACGCTTCCCGCGGAGGTCCCGGCGTTGGCGGTATCCAGCCCGGTCAGGCAGACTATTTCCAGGCTACCCGCGGCGGCGGCAACGGCGACTATCATGTTCCCGTATTTGCTCCCGCCACCACTCAGGAAGCCATCGACATGATCTACAACGCTTTTGCCATTGCCGAAAAATATCGTAACCCCGTTATGATACTGGCAGATGGTATGATGGGTCAGATGATGGAGCCTGTTATCCTGCCCGAGGAAAAGCCCAGACTGACTTCTGAAATGATCCCCGAGGAAAAGCCCTGGGCGATCTCCGGCAACACCGGCAAAAAGCCCAGAAGCGTTATCAAATCTCTGCGTCTGCAGCCCGACGATCTGGAAAAGCACGTTGAAAAGTTGTTTGAAAAGTACGACGAGATGGAAAAGGCTCTGGTTGATTACGAGGCTTACAATATAGAAGACGCAGAGGTCGTTTTCGTAGCCTTTGGCACTGTCGCCCGCCTTGTTATGGAATCCATCGAGCTGCTTGAGGAAAAGGGTATCAAGGCAGGTATGATCCGCCCCAAGAGCCTGTGGCCCTTCCCCTATGAAGCCTTCAGCAAACTCAGCAGCAGAACCAAGGCTGTTATCTCTGTTGAGCTGAACATGGGCCAGATGATCCACGACGTCAAAATGGGCGTTCAGGGTCGTCTTCCCGTGGAACTCATCCACCGTACCGGTGGTATCGTACCCACCTCCATCGAGGTCGTGGAAAAGACTCTAAAGATTCTGGAGGGACTGAAATAATGGAAAGCGTATTCAAAGTAACCAGAGGCGTGCTGCCTGTTGATACAAGCTACTGCCCCGGCTGCACTCATGGTATCGCTCACCGCCTTATCATGGAATGCCTTGAAGAGCGCGGCGAACTGGAATCCACTGTTGCCGTATCTCCCATCGGATGCAGCATCGTGGCTCACCAGTTTATGAACATAGATATGTGCGAATCCGCCCACGGCAGAGCACCTGCCGTTGCATCCGGCATTCGCCGTGTACATCCCGATAAAACTGTTTTCACCTATCAGGGCGACGGTGACCTTGCTTCCATCGGTGCGGGCGAGATCGTTCATGCTGCCCATCGCGGCGAGAAGTTCACCACCTTCTTTATCAACAACGCCATTTACGGCATGACCGGTGGTCAGATGGCTCCCACCACTCTGATCGGTCAGAAGGCTACCACCGCTGTGGAAGGCCGTACCGTTGAGCAGGCCGGTAAGCCTCTGCGTATGGCCGAGCTTATCGCCACCATCGACGGCGCTGTTTTCGTAGAGCGTGTTGCGCTCGACACTCCTGCCCATGTTCGCAATGCAAAGAAGGTCATCCACAAGGCTCTGGAGGTCCAGAAGCAGCGTCTCGGCTTCTCCTTTGTTGAGATACTGTCTACCTGTCCCACCAACTGGGGCAAAACTCCCTATGATGCTACCAAGTGGCTGGCTGAAAACATGATACCCTACTATCCCCTTGGAAATCTCAAAACCCCGGAGGAGATGAAATAGTATGAAGTATAAAATGATTTTCGCAGGCTCCGGCGGTCAGGGTAACCTCCTCGTCGGACAGATAATCGCATACGCTGCCATGCACGAAGGCAAGGAAGTTACCTATCTGCCTTCCTACGGTCCCGAGATGCGCGGCGGTACTGCCAACTGCACAGTGGTTGTTTCAGACAAGACCATTGCATGTCCTATCGTAAATGAGGCAGATATGATCCTTGTTATGAACCTGCCGTCTCTGGATAAGTTCGACAATACTGTCGTTCCCGGCGGACATATCTTCATAAACTCATCCACCGTGGGCAAGACCTCCGACCGTACCGATATCAATGTCCACGATATCCCCGCCAACGAGATCGCCAAGGAACTGGGCAACGAAAAGTGTGCCAACATCGTTATCCTCGGTGCCATCGTAAACGCTACCCGTGTTGTTTCCAAGGAAAGCGTTGAGTATATCCTTGAACACAAGGCGTTCACCGGCTCCAAGGCAAAGCTTCTGCCTATCAACCTGGAAGCTCTGCATTACTATCTGAAAGACTAAGGTATTAAAAAAAGAAAAAAGCTGTCATCCCAAACGTC
>CAZIPP010000089.1:4437-5930 GCA_964541215.1 uncultured Oscillospiraceae bacterium | reverse complement strand
CTTTAGCAACAGCCTTTTTCTTTATTTAACAACTCTTCTTGTTTTCCATTTACCACTGACATAGTATATGCCGCCGATAACAAAGGGCATATATCCCGCCAGAGCGTTTCCGTACCAGAAGCCATGGATACCCATTCCCATGGTAATACCAAGGAGCATCGCAAGACCGATGCGGCAGACAACACCGTCCAGCAGACCGACACACAGATTCAGTCTTGCGTTTCCGGAGCCGTTGATAAGCGCGAAGAACGGTGACCTGAGAGCAAATCCCAGATACAGCAGCACAGCTACCGGGATGTATGTCATTGCCATATCCAGAACCTCCGGATCGGAGTTGAAAATACCGAAAATGGCTTCGGGGAAGAATATGGTAGCAATGGAAAGTACCGCCGCAAATGCCAGATCTGCCACCATGGATACGCCAATGATCTTCGGGATGCGGTCGTATTTCTCCGCACCAAGGTTCTGACCAACCATGGAGCTGCCGGCAGTGGACAGCGCATTTGTAACAACAGCAGTGATGGAACCCAGCTTGTTGCCGATGCCCGTTACAGCGGAAGCAGTTACACCGTAGGCGTTGATATAGGAATTGACGAACAGCATGGAGAAATGTATCGCGGCCGACTGCAGGCACATTGGCAGAGCCAGCTTGATATATACAGGAAGTATCTCCTTATTGGGAATAAAGCTCTTGAGCTTGAAATCAAATCCAAAAGCTTCCCTGTTTTTAAACAGGAAGTATATTGCCCATACAAAGCTGAGTCCCTGACCGATGACGGTTGCAAGAGCCGCGCCAAAAGGTCCCATGCCGAAACCCGCAACAAATATCAGGTCGAGCACCAGATTGGTGAGCGCGGCAACAGCGATTATAATGAAAGGATGCTTTGAGTCGCCCATGCCGCGAAGTATGGCGCTGACCATGTTGTAACCATAGATAAAGAACAGACCCGCCATGCAGGTAATACCATACTGCCGGGCATAGGCATATGCCTCTTCGGGGGTATTCATTGCTTTAAGGATGGGGTCTATGGCAAAAAGACATACCGCGCTGATAACGATGGATATTCCAAGAATAATGGTAAACATTGTACCGATGGTTCCCTTTATCCTGTCTCTGTTTCCCGCGCCGATGTTCTGCGACAGTATTACCTGACCCGCATTGGAAAATCCCATGCCCACAAAGGTCAGAAAGTGCAGTATATCAGCGCCTATGGAAACGGCGGACAAACCTGTACTGCCAACGAACTGACCAATTACTATCATGTCCACCATGTTATAAACTGTTTGCAGCAGATTGGACATCAGCATCGGAAACGCAAAAACCAGAAGCAGCTTGGTCACGCTTCCTGTTGTCAAATCCTGAATTATCTGTTTTTCCTTTTTCATTTTTCCTACCTTGACACACATAAAAATTTAGCCTGCTAATAATTAACATGTTAATGATAGCGCATATATCCATTTAAGTCAATAGGCAACGCAAAAGCCTCAACGAC
>CAZIPP010000089.1:0-4337 GCA_964541215.1 uncultured Oscillospiraceae bacterium | reverse complement strand
ATGTAGGTCAGCACGCCATCCTTTTCCTGCACTCTCAGATCGCTGGGATAGCTCTGAGAAGGATCGGGATGATGCTCCCAAAGGGCGTACATCTGAGGCAGGAATTTTGGCCACATGGCAGCTTCGTATTCCGCATGGTCTGTTGAAGCAGGCGCAACTATGGGCGAATCGGGATCGGCCGCAATTATCTCTTTGATAAAAGCAGGCGGCTCGGAAATGTTGGGGTTGACCACCGACGCGGTTACATGAACCGCTCCGCCGGGAGCATCCTGCCACATATGGATCGTGCTGTCTACAAACTCACCGAGGTCATTGAACACGCCTTCGCAAATGACATGGTCAAGATGAGTAGTGAACGGGAACCACTCCTCAACAGCCAGCCTGTTTATCTGGATGCCGCTGCCGCCGAATACCGGGATGCCCTGACCTACAGCTTCAGATATGATATGGGCAGATTTTTCAAAACCGTATTCCCATGGCGGACGCACCCAATTGAACCGTTTGTGGGAACCGGGCGCCCACAGATAATAACACTTCTCCATATTTCCCCAGAACCAGTCCAGCATCTTTGCGCTGACTCCGGGCAAAAAGTGCTGACACTGTGCTCCAAGCACATATCCCCTGTCGATAAACTTTGCGGAAAGCTCCAGCTCGGGAATAGGCGGATCCGGTCTGTCGAGCGGAGTGTAAGGCAAAGTGGGAATATTGATATTGTCTGTAAAAGGCATATAAGTCTGCCCGGCGTTGGGAATATACTGCATGGTTTACCTCCTGATTTTTCTTCCTTTATTCCTCTGACAAAACTGTATTTTTCGTTCTGATGTACAAAAATACGCACATGGCAAAGCCGCAGGGCGAGCCAAAATACCACGCCCACATCAGACCAGTATAGCTGGCAAGAACGCTTGTAAGAACAAAGCACATTGTAACACGAACCGCAAATTCTATCAACGTTTCCACAAAGAAAGTCATGCTCTTTCCAAGACCGCGAAGCAGTCCGCCGGTGGTTATGATGAAACAGATTATGGAATACACAGGAGAGATTATACGCAGGTAGTTTACTCCCACTTCGATGACCTCAGGCTCTGCCTGCGCATCCGCGAACAATCCTGTAAGCTGAGCCGGGAACAGCTGGAATATGGCAATGACCGCAAGGGTGAAGCCAAAGCAAAGCAGGGTCGAGACCTTGAAGCCTTCCTTTATTCTGTCCGGCTTTCGGGCTCCGTAGTTCTGGGCAACAAAGCTGGACAGGGCTGTGCCAAGCGTGTTGAAGCACATATAGGCAAAGTTGTGCAGCTTGGACGCTGCCTCGTAACCCGCAATGACCGCCGTGTCGAAGCTGTTGACAAGGCTCTGCAAAATGGTATGACACAGTGCCACACAGCTCTGCTGGAATATGCTGGGAAGGGCAATACGGCTCATTTCCAGCAATATCCCTTTATCAAAGCGCTGATACGGTTCGTCTGTCTTAACATTTGCAGTCTTTCTTATCACAAGCGTTACCGCCAGGATCGCAGCCACTGTCTGAGATATGGTGGTTGCCCATGCCGCACCCGCAACGCCCATGCCGAGAGGACCTACGGCGATATAGTCCAGAATAATGTTCAGTATGGACGACATCAGAAGAAAATAAAGCGGTCGCTTTGAATCTCCCAGACCTGTGTAGATCGCTGTAGAGGCGTTGTAAATAAACATGGGGAACACGCCTGCCGAATAAATGGCAAGGTACGCTGTTGCGTTGGGATGGATATGGTCAGGGGTCTTCAAAAGAGTCATCAATCCCGAGCTTATCAGGACGCCCGCCACCGCCAATACCGCGCCGCAAGCACAGAGAGCCAACAACGCCGTAAATATGGCAGTTTTCATTCTGCCAAGCTCTTTTGCGCCGAACAGCTGGGATATGGTCACGGAACAGCCCATGGACGCGCCGGTGGCAAACGCTATGTAGAACAGCGTTATGGGATACGCCGCGCCTATGGCGGCCAGTCCCGGCGCTCCGGTGAGCTGACCGACGATTATACTGTCTACGATATTATACATCTGCTGCAGCGCGGTAGACAGCAGCAGCGGCAGCGAAAAACGCCATATAACATTTAGGGGTTTGCCCTGAGTAAGGTCGCCTTTCATACTGTTTTTCCTTTCAGTGTCATAGTTTTTATTTATCAACTGATTCGTTTTTATTATAACACATTATTTGTTCGTATGCAAGGCTTTTCTTCTTTCATTAAAATCACCCCCGAAGCAAAAGCTTCGGGGGTAACACCAAATCACTTATTCAGCTGTCAGAAACTGATCAACCAACAGTTCTCTGATAGTATCTGTCAACAGCAGTCTGCTTGATGGCGATGCAGTCTTCCAGACCCATTTCCATGATGTGATCGACGAAAGCGTCCCAATCGCTCATGGGGTTGTCACCGGTGACAAAGCGAGCAAGGTTTTCTTCGATATAAGTCTGGATATCGTTGTAGATTTTTGTGTATTCTTCAGATTCCTCATTGGAGACAGACAGGCTGGAGGGCATTACATATGCGCTGTCAGCGTTGGCTTCCCAAATTGGACCGGCAGCTTCCTGAACGGGATAAACTTCGGTTTCCGGCATATTGTCCTGCGTCAGCAGGGGCAGAGAACCGAAAGCGTAAAGCTGACCTCTCTGACCTCTGGGTATCTCAGAGGTGTTCCATTCTTCGGTGTAAACTCTGTTGCCATCGGCATCATATTCCCAGGCACGACCTTCGGGACCACCGGAAGCCATAACTGCGCCTTCTTCAGTGAAGTACCAGTCGAGGTATTTGCCAAGAGCTTCAACGTCTTCAACAGCAGTGGTAACACTGATGTTGGACAGTCTGCCGGAGATGGGAGATTTCTTGGACAGGAAGTGGTTGATCTGACCTTCTTCCTTAACGGGGTCGGGAATAGCCCAGATGTCATAATCGGGGTTACCGGCAGTACCGGCGGTGACATAGTTTTCGATCATCATGCCGTCGGCAAAGAAGATACCGGCGTTGCCGTTGCTGATCTCGGAAGTGTAAGTGGAGCCCATGGGGTTGTCGTTGAGGACCATGAATTCGGAGGAGATGATGCCTTCGGAATACCAACCGGAGATCATTTCCATATACTCTTTGAAGCCAGGTTCAACAACACCATACTTGACCTCGCCATCAACCTGATAGTAGGGCTCAGAGATCATGGGGAAGGTAGAGAAGGTACCGGAAACACCAAATCCGGACATTACCATGTTGCTGGTATGTACTATTCCCTTGGGCAGCATCAGAGGCTGGGGCAGATTCAGCTCAGTCTTGAATGCGTGCAATACTTCGTCCCAATCGTCATAAGTCTCAGGGATATCCATGCCGACTTTTTCAAGATAGTCGCGGCGGATCATGGGACCTTCGCTCTGCTCTGCATAATCATAGTTCAGGGAGTACAGAACAGGGAAATTACCGCTGTCGGTATGCAGATCACGCTTTACGTCGTCTTCCAGCTGGTCGTACAGAGCCTTATAGACAGGCATGCTGGTTTCGATCATTTCAGTCAAATCGATAAAGATATCTTCTTCAATAGCATAGTCATAGCCAGAGGTCCAAATCATATTAACATTGGTGATGATGTCGGTATAATCCTCAGACGCTATCATCAGATTGAACTTTTCCTGGTTAGCCTGAGATACTGCAAAGACAAATTCCAGCTCAACACCAGTCATCTTTGCGGATTCCTGATAACCGATACAGTCTTCAAAGCCATTGGGCATAAATTTGCCAAGGCCTTCAGACATGGACACCCAAACGGAAAAGCTGTGTTCGCCCGGCTCAAACAGAGGAAGTTCATACTTGTAGTCTACGATAGGGGTGCCGATCTCAGTGTAGCCGGAGATGATACCAGGTTCTTCTTCGACTTCAGGTTCTGCGGGAACTTCCTCAGCAGGAGGAGTTTCTTCTGCAGGGGGGTCTTCTGCCGGGGGAGCTTCGCTGGCGGGGGGCGCTTCGCTGGCAGGCGGTTCTTCTGCTGGAGGAGCTTCTTCCTTAGCACAGCCTGCCATCACAGCTACAAGCATAGCCAAAACCAACAGCAAGGCTGGTAAGCGTGATTTCTTCATTTTTTCGTCTCCTTTCTTATTTTCACAATTGCAACACCTTCTTCACAATATTTACACAATAGATTATACAAAACCCACGCAAACAAGTCAAGGCGTTTGGGTAAAAATATTTAGAATCAATAAAATTAAAAGCAGCAAAAAAACCTCCGGAGCGAAAGCTCCGGAGGTTATAATATGGCTTTATTATCAATTCAGCTGTCAGAAACTGATCAACCAACAGTTCTCTGATAGTATCTGTCAACAG
>CAZIPP010000088.1:0-5965 GCA_964541215.1 uncultured Oscillospiraceae bacterium | reverse complement strand
CGCAAAAACGCCATCCGATGGATGGCGTTTTTGCTCGGAATGACAGCATAAGCAGTTTGGGATGACAGCTTTTTTACAGCTTCAATACCGCTGCGTTGAGCGTTTCAGCGTCTTGTTCATCGTGAGTGACGAGTATCACCGGCTTTGTCTCAGCCGCCTGAGATATAAGCCGGTACATTTTTGCTTTCAGTTCATCGTCCAGACCTTTGAACGGTTCATCCAGCAGCAGTGCGTCACTATCATACGCCAGCGCTCTGGCAAGGGATATTCTTCGGTTCATTCCTCCGCTGAGCCGCGAAGGAAGCGTATCCACCTCAGCCTCAAGTCCTACCATTTCAAGATACTTCACCGGGTCGCAGTCGCACACCGCAGTTATGTTTTCTCCCGCAGTGAGCCACGGCATCAGCCTGTCCTCCTGAAACATCATGGCAGGACGATCACAGTTATATACTCTGCCGCTGCCGGGCTTTTGCAGTCCGCAGATGATGCGAAGCAATGTGGTTTTTCCCCTGCCGGAAGGTCCCATGACGCAGGTTACGCCGGTATTGGGAAACTCATAGGAAAAATCTTTGAAAATGTTCTTATTATCAAAGCTCATTGATATGTTTTCTAACACTATACCCATGACGTCACATCCTTTTCAGCAGCGCGGCTACGCCCTTTTCAACGATAAAGCTCAGAATTATAACTACGGCAGTCCACGCAAACAGGTCGGCGGTTTCAAGATACAGCTTTGAATAATATAGCTCCAGTCCAATAGACACTCTAGGTTGACATAAAACTTCTGCCGCTATGCCCGATTTCCACGCCATGCCCAAAGATGTTATGACGGCTGCCTTGAAGTAAGTCCGCAGCGACGGCACATAAATGAGCTTCAGGGTCTTCAGTCTGTCAAAGCGGTAGACCGCTGCCACTTCCAACAGCCCATAATCAACCGCAGATATCCCTTCGTAGATATTCGCCCACACCACCGGCAGAACCATGAGCATGGAAATGAATCCGGGAAGGATGCCGGAGTTTATCCAAACAAGGGCAAGAATAATAAAGGACGCCACAGGAGTTGCGCGAATGATGCGAAGAAGCGGCGAAAGCAGGATGTCTGCCGGCTTAAAGGCTTTGGTGACCGCACCCAGGACAACGCCAAGCACTACACCCGCGGTAAATCCAAGCAGGATACGCAGCAAAGACAACGCCACACTGTGCCAGAACTCAGGCTCAACCGCGTTTTCCATCAATGCGGAAAATGCCGCTGCCGGTGTTGGCAGCAGCAGCTCACGCCCAACAGCCACAGCTGCGGCTTGCCAGACAGCAAACCAGAACACAGCTGCGGCCAGTGACTGTATGAACTTTTTTATCCGAGGCGACATCAGCCTGCCCAGACCATGCTGCTTTCAGGCATGGTTCCGCCAACGGAGGTAGGCTCGGCTTCAAACAGGACCTTGTAATAGCCTTCGATGGCAGGCCAGATCTCATCGCCGGTGATGCAGACGATATTGCAGTTGGGCAGCGCTTTCTGTGCAACAGGAGCTGCGGCAACGATCTCATACTTTACGATAAGCTCTGACGCTGCGGCAGTATCGGAGTTTACATAATCTACAGAAGCTGCGTATTCATCAAGGAAGGACGCAACAGCTTCGGAGTTTGCGTCAGCAAAAGCTCTATTGACCACAAGGCAGCCCATGGTCAAAACGCCTTCTGCACCGGAAGCTTCCCAGACCTCGGTCAGATCGATGACTGCTTTCATATCAGCATTCTTATTGGAAAGTACAGAAACATTGGGTTCGGGCAGCATGCAGTATTCGACCTCACCACCGGCAGCAAGGGCTACCAGCTCATCGTGTGCCGCAAGATATTCGATGGTAACATCAACGCCGGGCTCAAGCCCTGCCTGACGCAGCAGATAGTTGAGGACATATTCGGGGTTGCTGCCCTGACCGGTGGCGTACAGAGTCTTGCCCTTCAGCTGGGAAAGATCGGAAATTACTTCGCCATCGGGGCTGTTCTGCATGATATACAGCACGCCAAGGGTGTTCAGAGCCAGAAGCTGTATCTGACCTTCTGTCTTTTTATACAGGTTGGCAGCAAGATTTGTGGGGATGGCAGCGATATCATATTCTCCGGTGATGAGCTTTGCGGTCAGCTCATCGGGAGCAGAAAACAGGTCAAAGGTATATTCATTGGCAGAAGCATTGTTGGCATTGTCTTCCATAAGTTTGGACATGCCCATGCCGGTGGGACCCTTCATGGCGGCAACCCTAACGGCTGTCTTTTCGGCTGGCTCTGCCACAGGTTCTTCAACAGGCTGTTCTTCGGATGCTTCGACAGACTGTTCGACCTCTGCTGTCTGCTCAGGTTCGGCAGACACGTTCTGCTGCTCTGTTTCCGCTGCGCAGGATGCCAGCGCAAGCAGCATGGCAAGGACGAGTACGGTTGACATAATTTTTTTCATCTTTCGTTCTCCAATCTATGGTTTCTATAGCTGTCTCAGTTTTTCAGGGTCTGTAACTGTCAGCTTTTTTCCCTCTTTTTTAACTGCCCCTGCCTGGCAAAGGGAGTCTATGGCGCGGTAGAGGGATGCCCGCCCGATATTCAGCATCTCTGCCAGCTCTGTCATGCTGGCAGCCACGGTACCGGAAGCTCCGGAGTTTTCCAGCAGATACTTTGCAAGACGGTTTTCCGCGCTGCCGGCGGAAAGACCGTCTATTTTGCTGCTGAGAAAGCGGATCCTGCCCGACTGATATCGGATATAGTTTTCCGCAATGGTGAAATCGTCCGTCATCATGCTTCGGATGAGACTTTCGGGAAAGTAAATGACTGTGCAGTCCTGCAAAGCTGTAAGCGTTGTCGCAAAGCTTTCCATATCGTTGAATATGGCTGCCGCTCCAAACACATCTCCGCAGTTAAGCCTGCTTATTGCCAGCCGATGACCGTCGGCTGTGTTTTTGCTCACCTGCACACTGCCCCTTACAATTACTCCAAGAGCCTTCATATAGCTTTCCGGGCTGAAAACGGAAGTTCCCTTTGGATGATCCAGACGCAGGCAGCCGCTGCTTTGCAGCGCATGGCGCAGGACCTCATCGCCGCATCCTCTGAAAACAAAGGTATTTTTGATAAGCTCGTATTCTGTTTTTGAATATTCTGCTGCCATGGTCAGATCACCGTCACTATTCTGTCTCATTTGAGACAGTTATTATTATATATAATTAGCAGAGTTTGTCAAGAGCGGATTGAAAAATCTATCTGCTGTGGTATAATGGTATTATATAATAGCTATAGTTATATTCAAATTTTTACGAGGGAGGTCATAGCCATGTCCGACCACGACAGCAGTCAGCATTATAAACAAGCCCGGCAGATGGGCAAAAAATACCAGTCAGACAATTCCGGCAACGCATACAACGGTTATCTGCTGGTACTGGACGATCTTATCAAGGATGTTGAGATCGTTTCCGAGCTGAACCTTGGTACCCGTGAAATACCGATTGAAAAAATAATCGGTACCCGCACCTCTGCCAGAAGCAACGCTTTTGCAGGCAACTTTATGCCTCTTCTTGCAGAAAACACTGAGTTTGGCGCAAAATGGAAGAAGCTTTACAATTCCCATATCGACGAGGGTATTCGCGAGCCAATCAAGGTTTACGAATACATTAACCGTTACTTTGCTCTGGAAGGCAACAAGCGCATAAGCGTTTTGAAATACTGCGGCGCCGCCTCCGCCTACGCGAAGGTCACCAGAATAATTCCCAAGCGAGATGAAAGCAATTCTCTTGTTACCCGATATTACGAGTTCCTTGATTTCGACAAACGCGCCTCTTTCAACAACCTCTGGTTTTCCCACACAGGAAGCTTCACAAGGCTGGTGCAGATAGTCGAAAAGTACAAGACCAAGCACCCCGAAGTTACAGACAGCATCGAAGAGCTTATCAACTCCGCTTTCAAGACCTTCCGCCTGTCGTACAAGTCCTGCGGTTTCGGCAGCATACCCATCACCTCCGGCGACGCGTTTCTGGAGTTCACGGAGATATATGGTTTCCATCCCAACACTCCGGTCTCCGGCATCAACGACCGGGTGAAAAGCTGCGAAGCTCAGTTTAAGCTTTTGTCTCTGAAAGACACCAACGACACCAACACTGTTGAAATGAAGCAGGATAATGAGAAGTCTCCCCTTTCCTTCTTCTCAAAGCGTCCTTCCAAGCTGAAGATAGCCTTCGCCTTTGAAGGCGATCCGGAACATTCCCTCTGGACCCACACCCATTATGTTGCCATGCAGCGTCTGCAAAAGAAAATGGGCGATAAGGTTGACATAATATCAAAAAGTGGGATCTATGAAAAAGGCAGCTATAAGGCTATTTGCGAGCTTATGGAACAGGAGCCGGATATCCTGTTTACCACCAGCCCCAATATGTCATCGGCATCCCTGCGTCTGAGCTTGGAAAATCCCGACAAAACCATCCTTAACTGCGACATTGCTCAGCCTCAAAAGAACATGATGACCTACTTCGCCAAGCAGCAGGAGGCTGTTTTCCTCTGCGGCGTTGTGGCAGGCGCAATGACAAAATCCAACATTGTGGGCTATATGACCAGCGCCAGATTCCACAAGGATCTGACCTTCAACGTAAACGCCTTTGCTCTCGGCGCGCAGCTGGTCAACCCCCATGTCAAGGTGGTAAACTTCATTCAGTCCCACACCGATTATGAACCACGCGAGCATATTGCAGCCCGCCGCAAGCTGGCTCAGGCAGGTGTTGACATTGCTCTTTGCCTGCATCAGCTGAACACTCCGCTGGTCAGAAAAGCGTTCCCGGGCGTATACGCTCAGGTGTTCAAGCTTGAGCGCAGCACCGGTTATCCGGAAGAGAGCCTTGGCGCCATCGCTTTGGACTGGTCGGTATTCTACGACCAGATAGTTGGCGACAGCTTTACGACCAAAAACAGTATTCTCGACATCACCCGCAGCGGATACGACAGCGCTGTACACTTCGGCTGGGGCATGAACACCGGCATCATCGATGTTTACGGCGTGGACGCTTTCATGGGGCACAATGCCGTCAAGCTGCTGAAAATATTCCGCAGCCTTATAGTCTCAGGGCAGATACATCCCTTTGAGGGTCCCATGACTGACCGTGACGGTGTTTTAAGAGTGGAAAAAGACGATGTGCCGTCTTTGATAGAAATACAGAATATGGACTGGATGCTGGACACTATTACAGAAGTAATAGAAGGATAAAGAAAGGATAGCTCACTATGAATTACGATATCGAAGTCAAGCCGGTTGGAAAAACACCGAAGTCTGCCAGAACCAAAGACCGCATTTATCACAGCGCCCTTGATATTCTTGCTGAACGTGGCTTCGAGAACGCCACTATTCGCGATATCTGTAAACACAGCGGCGTGTCTATCGGCACGTTTTACAGCTATTTCAATTCCAAAAACGATATCCTTTTTGAGTTCTTCCGCAACATGGACAGCCACTTTACCCGTGACCTTGCTCCCAAGATCACCGGCAACACCTATGCAGACAGGATCCGCTGCTATTTCAAGCTGTACAGCGCAATGCTGATGGATTCCAACTTCGACACCATTTGTATGCTGTTCAGCACCAGCAACATCTGGTTTGCCAGAACCAGACCCATGCAGAAGGTGCTTGTGGGCATCATTTCCGAAGGTCAGGATGCCGGTGAGATCTCCCGGCGTATGCCCGCCACCGAAATATGCGAGTACCTGTTCGTGCTGGTAAGAGGTCTGGTGTTCCAGTGGTGCTCCGTAAACGCCGGCTTTGAGCTTTGGACCCGCACCGACCTTTACGTCGCCACCGCCCTGGGCTCTTTGCTGACAGAACCGCTGTCATATCCTGAGGTCCCTGAAAATCCCATACACCGCGACCCTCCGTATTTTGATCCCGGTGTCAAAAGCGATCCCTCCGATCCCGATATGAGAGACATTCATATCAACGATCGATAAATCA
>CAZIPP010000087.1:0-5990 GCA_964541215.1 uncultured Oscillospiraceae bacterium | reverse complement strand
TTCTGTTTCGTAACATTCTTTGATGGATTTGATCCGTCCGAACGGACGAATTAAACTGAAAAACCTCTTTTGTGAAACAAAAGAGGTTTTTCATGGCGGAGAAGGCGGGATTTGAACCCGCGCGGCGGTATTAGCGCCCTACTCCCTTAGCAGGGGAGCCCCTTCGGCCACTTGGGTACTTCTCCATCTGTATTAAGTTGGCATTTTTGGAAAAGTGGCGGAGAGAGTGGGATTCGAACCCACGGCTCTTTCGAGTCACCGGTTTTCAAGACCGGCTCCTTAAACCACTCGGACATCTCTCCGGATATCACTGACGTTCCACAAATGCGAAGTTAAATATATCACAATGAGGTCGGTTTGTCAACTTAAATTAGCCCACTTTATTTTAAAGACCTTTTCTTATGTGAAAGGTGATATCGGGAAACCGTTGTTTTTGTATTAAGTGCTGAAAAGTTTGGCTTTGAATATGGTGTGAGTTGTGCTATAATAACCGAAACAGTTACTATTATGGTATATTATCGACTCACATCCGGTAACTGAAACCTGCCTGTAAACACTCGACTGCTGCAGGCGAGAGTGTCTTATTATGCTAAGACACATCAATTATGCAAAATGTCATAGTTCACTGCTTGACAAACGACAGCTTTAGTGCGAAAATACGGTTTTAAGAATTAATAATATTCGTTTGGTTTTAAGTAAATTTTCTGCCAATATCGAGTGTTATTATAATTATGGAACTATAACAAGTGCATATCCACTTTTCACACAGTAGGAGGGAACCCAAAATGATCGAAGTATCAGGATTGACCAAAACCTACGGCAACAAACGAGGTATAACCGACGTTAACTTCACCATCAATGAAGGTGAAATAGTCGGCTTCCTTGGTCCCAACGGTGCCGGTAAATCCACTACGATGAACATTATTACCGGTTATCTGTCTGCCAGCGACGGCAGCGCGACCATCAACGGTATCGATGTTCTGACTGACCCCATCAGCGCCAAGAAAAACATTGGCTATCTGCCTGAGCAGCCGCCGCTGTATGTTGACATGTCCGTAAATGAATATCTTAACTTCATTTATGATATCAAAAACGTCAAGCTGCCCAGAAAAGAGCATATCGATACGGTATGCGAAATGGTTGGCCTTACTGACCACAGGAAGCGCCTGATGCGCAACCTGTCCAAAGGTTATAAACAGCGCTGCGGCTTGGCTCAGGCTCTTGTGGGCGACCCTAAAGTGCTCATCCTCGACGAGCCTACCGTTGGTCTTGACCCCAAGCAGATAATTGAAATAAGAAATGTTATTTCCGAACTGGGAAAGAACCGTACCATCATCCTGTCTACCCACATCCTGCAGGAGGTTTCTGCCATCTGCGAACGTGTGCTGGTCATCAACAAGGGTGAGCTGGTAGCAGACGATACTCCCGACCACCTGTCTGCCCTTATCACTGGTGACCACAAGCATTCTTTCCGCATCTTCGGACCCAAGGATCAGGTAGTATCCCGCCTCAAGTCTGTAGACGGTGTGCGCTCCGTTGTGCCCACCATCGAAGCAGAACCCGGCGCATACGAATATCTGGTTGAATCCGTCGAAAATCTCGACGTCAGAAAGACCATATTCAACGCTCTTGCAAGAGCAGGCTATCCCATTCTTCAACTGAAGAATCAGGAGCTTACTCTGGAAGACATCTTCATCAAGCTGGTTGAAGACAAGCCTGTTGATGTATCTTCTCACAATAAACCCCATAAGGATAAGGAGGCCGAAACCAAGTGATAGCTATTTTTAAACGTGACTTCAGGGCCTATTTTACTTCGCCCATCGGCTATGTCTTCGTGGCAGCCTTCCTTTTGGTACTTAATATTTACTTCTTCCTCATCAATGTCTATTCCGCTTCGGCAGATATTGAAAACACCTTTGCGTTCATAGTCACCATGCTGGTTTTCCTGGTACCTGTTCTTACCATGCGTACCTTCAGCGAAGACTATAAGCTCAAGACTGATCAGCTGCTGCTGACCGCTCCTGTCCACCTTACCGGCATCGTTCTCGGTAAGTTCCTGGCAGCTTTCGGCGTGTACGTACTGGCTATGCTGTTCACCCTTATCTATGTCGTTGTAGTTTCCGCTTTCGGTACTCCCAACGGCGCCATGATCATCGGCAACTATGTGGCTATCCTGTCTGTTGCCGCAGCCTATATTTCCATAGGCGTATTCATCTCTTCCCTGACTGAGAACCAGCTGGTTTCCTGTATCGCTACCCTCGGTGCGTTCCTGTTCCTGTACCTGGTAGACTATATGTACAGCGTTGTCAACGTGACCTGGATCCAGAATCTGATCTACTGGTTCTCTCTCTTCAGACGTTACGACACCTTCTCCAGAGGTATCTTCTCTCTGGCAGACTTTATCTTCTACATCAGCGTTGCAGGCACCTTCATTTTCCTCACCGTCAGAGTGCTGGAAAAGAAGCGCTGGAGCTGAGAAGGAGGCGGCAGCATTATGAAAAAGAAAGCATCCACCGGTGCAGTGAACGCCGGTAAGAAAAGACGCTATAAGATAGGCATTATTTCCACTATCACAACCGTCATGGTCGTTCTGGCCATCATTTTCGCAAACTATGTTGTGGACTATATCTCCAACCGTTTCGTGCTGGAAATAGACATGACCTCCAACGATATGTATGAGATCACTCAGGACACCATTGACGTTCTGCACACTCTGACAGAGCCCATCACCATCACTGTTCTGGCTGATGAAACTACATTTGAAGCCAGCGATACTCTTAACCCCATCCGTGAGATCCTTAAGAGATACGCCACCCTGTCTGAAGGCATGCTGACTGTTGAGTTCGTTAACCCCAACGTCAACCCTGCCAAGACAGCCAAGTTCGACGTGCTGGGCGACGTTTCCAGTAACGACGTTATCATCGAAAGCTCCAAGAGATTCAAAAAGTACTCTCCTTCCAACCTCTATGAGCTTTATACCGACAGCGATTCCGGCAATACCTACATCACCGGTCTCCGTGCCGAGCAGCGTTTGACCTCCGGTATCCTGTATGTTACCGCAAACAAGGTTCCTCAGGCAGCCTACATTGAAGGTCACGGCGAAACCATCAATCTTGAAGAGATGGACAGCCTGCTGGCAACCGGCAACTATGAGGTCACAACTCTGAATCTGGGTGTTGAAGGCGTTGAGATCGACCGTCAGATCGACCTGCTGATCATCTCTCAGCCCATGTATGACTACTCCGATGAAGAGATCACCAAGATCGACGAGTGGATCACCTCCACCGGCGGCAAGAACATCATCGTTTCCTATTCTGCTCAGACTCCTGTTCTGACAAATCTGGAACGCTGGTTCGAAGAATGGGGCGTAGCTTTCTCCAACGAGCTTATCCTCGACACAACCCAGTGTCTTGCAGGTTACCCCACTTATATCATCCCCAATGTCAACACCTTTGAAGGCATTACCGATTATCTTGATAATAAGATGTCTGTTGCTATCCCCGGTGCCCGTGCTATCAATACTCTCTTCACTGAAGATAACTGGCGTTGGACTCAGGTGCTGATGGAAAGCTCTCAAAAGGCTTATGCCAAGACCATCGAAGAATCCATGACGATCTCTACTTACGAGCAGGATGTCAACGACTCTATCGGTCCTTTCCCGATGACTGTTCTGGCAGGTCAGACCACTGCCGACAACCTGGAATACTCCTATAACTACATCCTCTTTACCAACGCAGGTATGCTGTCTGACTCTGTACTTTCCATGCCCAACCTGCTCAATACCAACTATTTCGTTTCCGCTCTGAACTACATGTCTCAGAACAGCGAAGATACTGTTGTTATTGAGTCCAAGGATATCGAGGCCAGCACTCTGGTCATCGAAGGCTGGCAGAGCACTCTCCTGTTCTGGATCCTTATTGTCATCATTCCCGTTGGTATTTTCGGAACCGGTCTTGTGGTTTGGATCAAAAGGAGACATATGTAATGAAAAGTCTCAAACCCATCATCATCTCTGCCGCAGTCATAGTGGTGCTGCTGATAGTTTTCCTTCTTCTTACCGTGGTGTTCCCTCAGAGCACCGAAACAGAAGAACCGGAAGAAAGCGTGGCAGTTTCCTCAACGGAGACACACTATGTCATTGATCGCAGATACGATGAACTGACGGCATTTGAATTTATCCCCGCTGACGGGGAATCCTTCCGGGTGGACGTTATCCCCGCTGAGGACGAAAACTCCAATGTGACATTTACCGTCACTCCGGCAACGGATATATTTGATTACAATTCCTCGTTGCTTCGCAGTATGACTTATACCGTCTCCTCGATTTCCGCCAAGGAATTTATTGAGGCTGATGCTCAGGATCTTTCTGTGTATGGTCTGGACGAACCTTTCTTCACTCTGCGCAACTATTTCTCCGACGGTACCATCTATGAGATATACCTTGGCAACAAGACTCCTGCTGACGATAACTATTACTGCATGACCAACCAGTCCAACGATGTTTACACCATAGGCAACTATGTCACCAGTCTTATTACCAGAGAAGAGATAGACTATCGTGCTATCACCCTCTTCCCCGTATATACAGAAGATGATATTTATGCCAACTATGATTGGTTCCGCATCACCAAGCGTGATGGTACCGAGATAGAGATCTATCGTGACTGGAACTATGACATGGAAGGCAACGTCGGAAGCGCCGATTACTTTATGGCATCACCCACTATTGCTTCCGGCAACGATGAAGTTATAAGATCCAAAGTTCTGGATGTTATCGCTCCCATCGCCACCACAGATATCATCAGGGATATCTCTGAGGACGAGTTTGCTGATTACGGACTCGATCAGCCCGCAAAGCTGGAAATCAGAGACATTATCGGCAATGAGCTGAGCCTGCTTATCGGCGGATATTACCGCACAGAGGAAGGCGAGATCAATCAGGAATATATGTACTGCATGATCGAGGATCATCCTACTCTGCTTGTTTGCCCTGCAAGCCTGTTCACATTCATGGATATCAACTACGTTGAACTGATGATCCGTACCGCATGGTACTATAACATCAAGAATGTTGATTATCTGGAATACAATGTGGATGGCGAAGAATATCTGGTAGACTTCTTCTATACAGAGGAAGAAGACGATGAAGGCGAAGTTGAAGAAGTCCTCAATGCCACTATCAATGGTGAGTATCTGTCTGAGACCAACGCAAGACGACTGTTTGTCAGAACTCTGAACTTCCGTGTTGTCAGCGAAGTGCCTGAAGACACCGAACTGGCTGATCCCGAAGTCAGCATCACCATCGCGCTTAGTGATGGCGAGACCCATACTATGAACCTGTGCCCCATAAACGCTCGTCAGTACGCTGCCGAGATCGACGGTGAACCTGAGTTCTATATATATCTGAAAAACGTCAATACTCTGCGTTCCGCATTCCAGGATATTCTGGATGGCGATGAACTGGAGTTCGCCTTTGACTAAAAACAAAAACGACCGCCGCGGTTTTATCCGCGGCGGTCTGTGTGTTTCATATATGCCGGTTCGGGTCATCTTCGCCCTTTATCGTCTCAAAGTCGTAAGTGGAATAAGGTGGCTGCGGCTTTTGGATAAGGTTGTGAGCATCACATTTGGGAGTGTCCGGATGCAGAAGAAAATAGGGATTTTTTGTGGTTCTGCGCGGAGTTTTGAGACAGCCCACAGAGATTTCAGAGAACCGTCATGGTTCCGACCGGTCTCGCAGCCATGGGAGGAAATGATGCATTTTGCTCTTATTGTATCGTCAACCACTTCGATCAGGGGCATCAGCATATCGTGGCATATCAGCTATCTGTGTTCAATAGGAAACCCCAAAGGAATCAGAGAAATATGTGATAATTTGAAAAAAACCATTGACAGATGGGAAGAAAAGTGATATTATATCCAAGCTAAATAAAGCATGCGCGAGTGGTGGAATTGGCAGACTCGCTAGATTCAGGTTCTAGTGTCCACTC
>CAZIPP010000086.1:0-6038 GCA_964541215.1 uncultured Oscillospiraceae bacterium | reverse complement strand
TCCACGGATATCGTCCTTTAATATTTAAATCATCACGAAGTGATACATCAATATGCCGCAGGCATACATCATTTTGCGTCAGCAAAACATCATATTTCCAAAGGAAATACATCACTTTCCCGTTAGGGAAAATATCATCGGGAGTTGGTCATATCCCTATGACCAACTCCCTTATGCAGCCGTTATTTTACATCCAATAGCTTTCGTTTTCGTGGCGTTTTTCTCGTGTCATAAGGTCACTGACCACTGTCTGAGGATCCTTGCCCTCATACAAAACGCGGTAGATCTCTGCGGTGATGGGTATTTCAACGCCGGTTTTCTGAGCCAGCTCCATGGCAGATTTCGCGGCATAATAGCCTTCCACCACGGCGCCCACCTCTTCCATTGCCTGCTGAGGTGATCTGCCCTGACCTATCAGAAAACCGCAGGTGCGGTTTCTTGAATGGCGGGATGTACAGGTAACTATCAGGTCGCCTACACCGCTCAAACCCGAAAAGGTCTCCGCTCTGGCACCCAGAGCAACGCCCAGTCTGGCGGTCTCTTTAAGTCCGCGGGTCATCAGCAGAGCCTTGGCGTTGTCGCCGCAGTCCATGCCGTCGCTTATACCGGCGGCCAGCGCTATAACGTTCTTGAATGCGGAGCCCAGCTCCACGCCGATGATATCACTGCTGGAATACACCCTGAATCTTTCGCTCATAAAGGCATCCTGAACGGCGCAGGACAGCTCGTCGCTCGTGGCTGCCGCAACGCAGCCGGTGGGCTTGCCTCTGCCCACCTCCTCCGCGTGGGAGGGTCCGAGCAAAGCAGCACATTCCAAACCTGTGACACTGTGTATTACCTGCGATAAGCGCATGGAGGTGCCTTTTTCAATACCTTTTGACGCACATACGATGATGGGCTTTTTTCCAAGATAGGGAGCGATGGCTTCCGCCGATCCACGCACCGCGAAAGATGGTGTAGCCATAACGACCATGCCGCTGTCTGCCACGGTGGACAGGTCGGAGGTCAGCTCCAGCTCCTTGGGCAGCGGAACGTCTTTCAGCCGAACATTGAAGCCCGTTTCTTTCATCTGCGCGACCCTTTCGGGACTGCGGTTCCACATGGTCACCTGATGACCGTTGCCGCACAGCAAAACAGCCAGAGCTGTGCCCCAGCTTCCGCTGCCGATAACACTGATCTTCACAATAAAACTCCTTTATGGATCACCGTTTTCTGAACTGATCCATGGTAAGTCGGTTTTCTTCGCCTTTTATTATCCTTGCGATGTTGCCCCGGTGCATGAAAATGACCATGGCAGCCATCACTGTTGAAAGAGCCAGCACGGCCGTTCCGCCGATATCAAACACTATGCATGACAGCGGATACCCAAAGGCAGCCACAACTGAGCCTACGGATACTATCCGGGTAACGGCTGTGCCAAGAATGAACAGCAGCAAAATGGCAACAAGTATGCGCCAGTCTACCATGAGCGCCACAGCCGCGCCGGTCATTATGCCTTTGCCGCCCTTGAATCCGTAAAACAGCGGGAACATATGACCAACGATAGCAAACAGCCCGCCAAGAGCACGACCTTCTATGCCGTATCCCCATTGGGACAGCAGAAGTCCGCCAAAAGCGCAGGCAAGCACGCCTTTAAGAAAATCTATTCCTATAACGCCGGCAGCCCAGCCTCTGCCAAAAGCACGCATAAAGTTGGTAAGTCCCGCGTTTCCGCTGCCAAAGCTGCGGACATCCTTTTTGAATACGGCGTTTGAAATGATTATGGCTCCGTTGATCCCTCCCAGCAGATAAGCCGCTGCCGCTGTAAGGATAATGCTTATGATAAACATTTTTTCCATTCCTTTTTTCTGTCGGGCGCTCTCCAACGCCGCAACGCTTATTCGTTGTCTCCCTTTTGGCGAATTACCATCCTTATGGGTGTGCCTTCAAGACCAAATACCGCGCGGATCTGGTTTTCGATGTAGCGCTGATAGGAGAAGTGGAACAGCTTGGCATCGTTGCAGAAACACACAAAGTTGGGAGGACGGATACCGGTCTGCGTCATGTAGTACACCTTCAGGCGGCGTCCCTTGTCTGTGGGAGGCTGGACTCTGGCGGTGGCGTCTGCCAGAACGTTGTTGAGCATACCGGTGGTGATGCGCATGGAGCTCTGGTCATAGACGTAATTGATAAGCTCAAACAGTCTTTCAACTCTCTGACCCGTAAGGGCGGAGATGAACACAACAGGAGCGTAAGTCATGTAGCTCAGACCCTGACGAACCTTTTCACGCATGATATCCATGGTCTTGCCGTCTTTTTCGATGGCGTCCCATTTGTTGACCACAATGATGCAGGCTTTGCCGGCTTCATGGGCAAGACCTGCCACCTTGGTATCCTGCTCGGTAACGCCCTCGTTGGCGTCTATCATAATAAGGCAGACATCGCTGCGTTCTATCGCCATGGTGGTGCGCAGATTGGAGTAGCGCTCTATCTGGTCGTCTACCTTGGATTTTTTGCGCATACCCGCGGTATCGATAAACAGGTAGCTGCCGTGCTCGTTTTCAAACCTGGTGTCGATGGCGTCACGGGTGGTGCCTGCCACATTGCTTACGATAACACGCTGCTCACCGAGTATTTTGTTGATAAGAGAGGACTTGCCCACATTGGGTTTGCCGATAACGGCTACCTTGATAACGTCCTCATCGTCCTCGAACTCCTCTTCGGGAGGGAAGTATTTGACGCACTCGTCCAGCAGGTCGCCGGTACCGTGACCGTGGACAGCGGAAACAGGTATGGGATCACCAAGACCCAAGCCGTAAAACTCGTAAATATCAGCGTCAACAGAGCCAACGGAGTCGCACTTATTGATCGCCAGCACCACAGGCTTTTTGCTGCGCAGCAGCATGGAAGCAACATCGCTGTCGGCAGCGGTAAGACCTGTACGGATATCACAGACCATAACGATGACATGAGCCGATGAAATGGCTATTTCAGCCTGACGGCGCATGAACTGAAGCATCTCGTCGTCCGTTTTTGGCTCGATACCGCCGGTATCGACGATGCTGAAATCTCTGCCGTTCCAGTCGCAGTCGCCATAAATTCTGTCTCGGGTCACGCCGGGAGTATCTTCAACTATGGCTGTGCGTTTGCCCGTAAGCTTATTGAAAAGCATGGACTTGCCCACGTTGGGTCTGCCAACTATGGCAACAAGGGGTTTGGACATAGCATGACCATTCCTTTCTTTTGTGTAATTGTCAGTAAATACACCATAAAGCCTTCTCCTCGAGGAGAAGGTGGCACAGCGCAGCCGTGACGGATGAGGTGTCCGGTTATGTTTTCCCACCTCATCAGTCAGCTTCGCTGACAGCTTCCCCTCAAGGGGAAGCCATTAAGTCTTTATTATTTCATCCAGCAAAGCTCCGCCGTCGCAGGGCACAACGGTTATCTCAACACCGAGCTGAGCCTCCACATCGGAAACATGCAGATCATCGAGGAAAACATCTTCCCCGGAGCGGAGCATATTTTCAGGTATCAGCATACGCTTCGGCAGCTGCCTGTCCTTCAGCTGGCGGATGATATCACCGCCGGTAACAAGCCCCGCTACTGTGATGCTGTGACCGAAAAAGTCGTTTTCAATGGCATATACCTCAGTGGAAATATTATGCCATTTTTCATTTGCCAGGTCAACAAGTTCCTTGATATAAGGCGCTGCTGCCTGACCCGTTACTATTGCCGCGGGAAGCGGAACGCCTTCCGGTTCCTCGAATTTTAAAGCGGCAGCAAATTCCTCTTTTAAAAGTCGGAGCATACCAACGCCGTTTTCAAGGTGTTCGTAGCCCTCATAGTATTCCTCATCCGGCAGAGGCATACCGGCTTTGATATAAAATTCGTCGGAGCAGTAGAACATCCTGTCTCCGTAATAATTTTTGCATTTTGTTCCAAAATCGTCCACAAGCTCCACTGTTTCCCGGGCTGACACAGCGTCAAAAGGTTCGATTTTGGTCAGTCCCTGACGGTGATCCGTCATGCCGAAGGGCACTATGGAGCAGCCCGCCACCTGAGGATGCAGGGACGCGAGATCGTGCATGGTGTTCAGCAGAGCAGCGCCGTCGTTCCAGCCGGGGCAAACAACTATCTGAGCGTTCATGCGTATACCGGCTTCGGCAAACTTTTTCATCAGCTCAAAGCCTCTGCCCGCAAACCTGTTGCCCAGCATTTTACAGCGAAGCTCGGGGTCGGTGGTGTGGATAGAAATATTCACAGGGCTGATGCGCAGATCGATAATTCGCTGTATCTCCCGCTCAGACAGATTGGTCATGGTGATGTAGTTGCCCAGCAGGAAGGACAGTCGGGAATCATCGTCTTTAAAATAGATGGATTCGCGCATTCCTTTGGGGTTCTGGTCTATGAAGCAGAAGATGCAGTTATTGGAGCATCGGCGCGCCTTATCCATAAGATAAGTTTCAAAGTTCAGCCCCAGCTCCTGCCCTTCCCGCTTGACCACATGGAGCGAACGCTTAACGCCATCGGGCGTTTCCAGCTCCAGATCAAGCCTGGGGTCATAGCAGTAAAACTTGTAATCCAGCACATCCACGATGGGCTTGCCGTTTACCGATATCAACTTTTCATTGGCGGCTATGCCTGCTTTCTCGGCAGGACTGCCGGGATCAATGGATGTAATTACAGTACTCACAGGAAGCTCCTTCCTTTGAAAATGTGTGTTGATCGGGTGATTGAAAGGCTTCTCCTTGAGGAGAAGGCTTTTGCTGTTGACTATCGACCGCTCAATAAAAAACGAAAAATCCCCTAAACGATGCCTACGGCGTCCTTTAGAGGATTTTTCGCCAGTGTTGCACCGGCTAAACGGTTAAACCGCAAATTATTCAGCCTTGACCGCAATGACTTCACGTCCGTTGTAAGTTCCGCAAGCCTTGCAGGCTCTGTGGGGCAGACGATATTCGCCGCACTTGGGGCATGCTACGAGGCCGGGCATGTCAAGCTTCCAGTGGGAGCTTCTTCTCTTGTCACGTCTTGCCTTCGATACTTTATTCTTTGGAACCGCCATGTTGACACCTCCTTGGTCATAGCTGCCCATAGGGCATTAATCTACAAAATTAATCGTCGGATCTATCCTTCAAAAGCTGCGAGAGGGCAGCTAAACGTGGATCAATCTCTTTTTTGCAGCGGCAGGGTTCATGGTTCAGATCCACCCCACAGCCGGGGCAAAGACCAAGGCAATTTTCGCTGCAAAGGTTCTTGCTGTCCAGATTCAGGACAAAGGTAGTGGAAACTATCTCTTCCAGATCTATCTTGCCGTCTTCAATGGGGAACAGGCTGTCGTAATCATCGTCGGGCAGCTCAGAGGCAACTACCGCGTCGATAGGGATGTTCACCTGTTTGTCGAACTTTTGGGCGCACCGATCGCATGTTGGATGCATAACGGTCGTGACCTCTCCCTGAACCACCAGAGCGCCTGCTCGGTTAATGACCTCGCCATTGGCTTCAACAGGTTCGGAAGCGGAATGCTCGCCATAAAAATCGAAGTCGGAAAAATCGAATTGTGCGCTGAAGGGGACTCGTCCGCCATCAACGAAAATGATTGAAGAAATATCCAGTAACATTTATCTGTCTCCAGTCGTGCTTACCTATTATATTGGAAATGGTGCTCAATGTCAAACACTATTTTCATTTTTTGCATTAAATTTTTAATGTCTTGCGGCATCTTCCGCTATCATTGCCAGTTTGCCCAGAATATCTATATTTCTGGCGCACAGCAGCTGGCACTGGCGGCATCGGATACAGCGGCTTGGCTTGACTTCCAGCTCATCGTAACGGCGCAAAAAGCTTTCCCGATCGCCGGTCATAGCATAGCTGTTCCAAATCGCGAACACCTGAGAGATCGGAATATTCTGAGTACACTTGATGCACCACGCGCAGTTGCCGCAGGGTATGATATGTCGTTCTTCCATGGTTTTTTATTTCCTTTACCTTTTATTATCAATAGAAGGCTTCCCCTTGAGGGGAAGCTGAGACTGTCAAAAAACCTCGTAGAGTTCGCT
>CAZIPP010000085.1:0-6123 GCA_964541215.1 uncultured Oscillospiraceae bacterium | reverse complement strand
GAGCTTCATCTCGTGGATGCACTCGAAGTAGGCATTGCGCTCGTCATAGCCAGCCTCCACCAGGGTCTCAAAGCCAGCCTGCATCAGGGCGCAAACGCCGCCGCACAGAACAGCCTGCTCGCCGAAGAGATCCGTTTCGGTCTCGGTGCGGAAGGTGGTCTCCAGCACACCGGCGCGGGCGCCGCCAATGCCCAGGGCATAGGCCAGGGCGATTTCCAGGGCATCGCCGGTGGCGTCCTGCTCCACGGCCACCAGGCAGGGCACACCCTTGCCGGCCTGATACTCGCTGCGCACGGTGTGGCCGGGACCCTTGGGGGCGATCATGATCACGTTCACGTTCTTCGGGGGCTTGATGCAGCCGAAGTGGATGTTGAAGCCGTGGGCGAAGGCCAGGGTCTTGCCCTCGGTGAGGTTGGGCTCGATGCTTTCCTTGTACAGCTTGGCCTGCTTTTCATCGTTGATGAGGATCATGATAACATCTGCGGTTTTGGTGGCATCGGCAGCGGTCATTACTTTAAGACCCTGCTGTTCAGCCTTTGCCCAGCTCTTGCTGCCTTCGTAAAGACCTACTACTACGTCAACGCCGCTTTCCTTCAGGTTCAGAGCGTGAGCGTGACCCTGGGAACCATAACCGATGATAGCGACAGTCTTGCCGCTGAGCTTCTGCAGATCGCAATCCTGCTGATAGAAAATTCTTGCCATGATATATTACCTCTTTATCAAAATTATTTTTTATAAATTAGTGACTTTTCTGATGGTAGTGCTGCCCTTTTCCAGAGATACGCTGCCGGTGCGGCAGATTTCAAGAATGGTATAGTCTCGCATAAGGTTTACAAACTCATCGATACGGCGGCTTTCGCCGGTGAGCTGGAACACCATGGATTCGCGGGAATAGTCCACAGTGATGGCGTTGAAAGCGTCTGCCGCGGCTCTTATCTCGCTGCGGGTCTCGCTTTCGTTTTTCATCTTTATGAGCATCAGTTCACAGCTGACAGAGTTGTCGGTACTGAGCTCACGGATGGAAACGACGTCGGGCAGCTTGGAAAGCTGGCTGATGAGCTGCTGCTTATTGGTATCGCCGCTGTCGAAAACCACGGTGATGCGGGAATAGTCATTGGATTCAGTTTCGCTGACAGTCAGCGAATCGATATTGAACTGACGGCGGCGGAACATGCTGGTAACACGGTTCAATACGCCGAACTGGTTGCGGACAAGAACTGCTAAGGTATGTCTTTTCATATCATTCACCAACCTTTACGATAATGTCGTCCATAGAACCGCCGGGAGGCAGCATGGGAAGTACAAATTCATCTTTATCAATAGTGCAGTCGATAACATAGGGACCGCTGCATTCAAAACCGTTTTTAAGAGCCGCGTCCAGAGCTTCTATGGTCTCGACCTTTTCACCGTCTGCGCCAAAGGCTTTTGCCAGCTGGACAAAATCAGTCTTGCGGTTCAGAACAGTATTGGAATAATGCTTGTTGTAGAACAGAGTCTGCCACTGGCGCACCATACCCAGAACACCGTTGTTGAGGATAAGGATGACCACGGGGATGTTATAGGAAACAGCTGTGGCAAGCTCGTTGAGGCACATGCCGAAGCTGCCGTCGCCTGTTACGAGGACAGTGCGTTCACCGGTACCGGTGGCTGCGCCGATGGCAGCGCCAAGACCAAAGCCCATGGTGCCGAGACCGCCGCTGGAGATAAATCTGCGGCTGGTTTTGAACTCGAGGTTCTGGGCAGACCACATCTGATGCTGACCAACATCGGTGGCAACGGGCGTGTTTGCGCCAAGATGACGGTTCAGAGTCTGGATGGCATTTCTGGGAGTCATGCCTTCGCGGTGATCCTGATATTTTTCCTCGTCCTCGCGGAATACTCTTATCTGTTCCTGCCACTGGGGGCGCTCAGTCTTTTTAAGCAGAGGCAGCAGCTTCTGCAGGGTCAGCCTGATATCCGCCTGCAGGCCGTGAGCCGCGCCGATATTCTTGGAAAGCTCGGAAGCGTCGATATCGATATGTATGATCTTTGCCTGAGGAGCGAATTTGCTCTTGTTGCCGGTAACACGGTCGTTGAATCTTACGCCGAGGGAGATGACACAGTCGGCATTGTGCATTGCCATGGAAGACGCGTAATGACCGTGCATACCCTGCATACCCAGATAACGGGGATGGTCGGTGGGGATGCCGGACAGGCCCATCATGGAGCAGCCTATGGGCGCATCGATCTTGTCTGCCAGTTCCAGCATTTCGCGCTGTGCTTCACCGGTGATAACGCCGCCGCCGAAGTAGACCATAGGTCTTTCGGATGCGTTGATGCACTCAACAGCAGCCATGACCACATCGTCACCCGCGGCATACTTTTCGTCTGCGGTAACGGGAGGCTGGGGTGCGTACTCGCACACAGCCACCTGGATATCCTTGGGAACGTCTATAAGTACGGGACCGGGTCTGCCGCTCTTGGCTATCTTGAATGCTTCGCGCAGAGTGTCTGCCAGCTGAGAAACATCGCCCACAAAGTAGTTGTGCTTGGTAATGGGCAGGGTTATACCGGTGATATCTATCTCCTGAAAACTGTCGGAGCCTATCTGGGAAGAGGCTACGTTGCCGGTAATGGCTACCAGAGGTACGGAATCCAGATAAGCGGTAGCAATACCTGTTACAAGGTTGGTGGCGCCGGGACCGGAAGTGGCGATAACAACTCCCACTTTGCCTGTGGCTCTGGCATAGCCGTCTGCCGCATGAACAGCGCCCTGCTCATGAGCGGTAAGGGTGTGATGGATCTCATCCTGATAGTTATACAGAGAATCATAAACATTCAGGATCTGACCGCCGGGATATCCGAAGACAGAATCACAGCCCTGCTCGATCAATGTTCTTACAATAATATCTGCACCGGACAATTGCATGGTACTATTTCCTCCTAATCTATCCTGTAAACTGCGCACAGCGCAATATTTTACCGTTAATCTATTTATTATACTCTATTTTCCTACGATTTTAAAGCCCTCATCACGCAAAGTTTGCATGATCAGCTGGACATGCTCATAGTCTCTTGTTTCCATGGTCAGTCTGAGGTAGCAGCCGTTAACGCTTTCGGTGTCTCCGTTGCGTTCGTGATGTACACTGGTGACGTTGCCGCCGCAGTCTGCAATGATGCGGGATACGTCCTTGAGCTGACCCGGCTTGTCGATAAGCTCGATAAGCAGGCTGCTTGATCTGCCGGACTTCATCAGTCCTCGTTCGATTACCCGCGACAGGCTTGTAACATCTATATTGCCGCCGGAAACGATGGCGACCACTTTTTTGCCCTCGATGGGGAACTTATGGAACATGGCCGCCGCCACAGCCGCGGCACCCGCTCCTTCCGCTATCATCTTCTGCTCTTCGATAAGCGCCAGTATTGCGCTGGATATCTCGTCATCGGTGACAAGGGCGATATCGTCTACATACTGCTGCACCAGCTGGAAGGTGTTTTCACCGGGCTGCTTAACGGCTATGCCGTCAGCTATGGTAAATACCGAATCAAGACACTCGATATGACCATCCTTGATGGAGTTGAACATACTGGGGGCACCTGCCATCTGAACGCCGTAAACCTTTATGGATGGGCGGATGGCTTTGACAGTATAGGCGATGCCGGAGATAAGTCCACCGCCGCCAATGGGAACTATGATGGCATCTATGTCGTCCAGTTCGTTTATTACCTCAAGGGCGATGGTACCCTGACCCGCAATAACGTTTTCATCATCGAAGGGATGGACGAAGGTATAGCCTTCGCTCTCCTTCAGCTCCAGAGCCTTCTGATAGGCATCGTCATAGCAGCTTCCCGCCAGACAGACCTGAGCGCCGTAGCCCTTGGTGGCTTCCACCTTGGAAATGGGCGCCGTATCCGGCAGGCAGATAAGGGAAGGTATGCCGTATTTAGACGCTGCCAGAGCAACACCCTGAGCATGGTTGCCTGCAGAGCAGGCAATAACGCCCTTTTTCTTTTCCTCTTCAGACAGCATAGCTATCTTATATGCCGCGCCTCTGACCTTGAACGAACCTGTGTTCTGGAGGTTTTCCGGTTTCAGATACAGTTCACACTCCGGCGCTATGCCTGATGTTTTCACCAAAGAAGTCTCACGGACAACGTTTTTCAAAACAACAGATGCATTAAATACCTTATCCAATGTTAACATTTGATCCATCTCCTAAAACAGTGTTTTGCTTTTGGCGTCAAGATCGGGCTTATGCAAAAACACCCGTCTCAAAGCCTTTCTTTGAGACGGGTGCAAAAATATTCTGCACTCGCGGTACCACTCAAATTGCATATGGTTCACACAGTGAAACATTATGCCCCTCAGGATCCTGCAATCCTTATGCCTTTACGCAGCAATCACGGGAAACGCCTACTTGCCTGAGCTTTCGGATCTCCGGCTCAAAAGTGATGGGTCGCTGGGAGCTGCCATACCGATTTGCACCAATCATCGGTTCTCTGAAATGGCTGGATCCCGACCGTCTTTGTCATCGCCTTTATTTTTATTCTATTATTCTGAATCAATATACATCAACAAAAAACTTTTGTCAATACTCCCCTTCCTTTCTTTCCCGCTTTTATACCGCTAATTTTTTACACTATACCCACCTTATTTTTAACACTTCCTTTTGCTGTGCCTTGACTATTCTTTGCCGAAAGATATAATAATTCATCGAAAGGAACGTGGATCATGACTTACGACAACGCTTTTTTAGGCACTGAGCCTCTGGGCAAGCTTCTGCGGCGGCTTGCCATACCCACCGTTGCTGCTCAGGTCATAAACATGCTGTACAATATAGTAGACAGGATATACATTGGTCATATGCCCGGTGATGGCGCCCTGGCTCTGACAGGAGTGGGCGTGTGTATGCCGCTTATAATGATAATATCCGCATTTGCTTCCCTGATAGGTTCCGGCGGCGCTCCGAGAGCATCCATTGCCATGGGCAAGGGAGATGACGACGAAGCTGAGCGCATACTGGGCAGCTGCTTTACCGCACTTTTGCTTATATCCATTGTCCTCACCGCTGTAATGCTCATCCGAAACAGACCTTTCCTGATGGCTTTCGGCGCCAGCGGAAACACCATCGAATACGCGGTGGATTATATGAACATCTATGTCATAGGCACCCTGTTCGTTCAGCTGACGCTGGGCATGAACACATTCATTACGGCTCAGGGCTATGCCACCACCAGCATGATGACTGTACTCATCGGTGCGGTGTGCAACATCATACTCGATCCCATATGCATTTTCGCGCTGGACATGGGAGTTCGGGGCGCGGCTCTTGCCACCATAATCTCTCAGGCTGTCAGCGCCGTCTGGGTATTCCTTTTCCTCACAGGCAAAAAGAGCCGACTTCGGCTGAAGGGAAAATACATTCGGCTGAACCCCAGGGTATTGCTTCCATGCATCGCGCTGGGTGCATCTCCTTTTATAATGCAAAGCACCGAAAGCATCATCTCCGTATGCTTCAACTCCTCATTGCTCAAATACGGCGGCGACATCGCCGTTGGTGCCATGACCATACTTACCAGCGTTTGCCAGTTTATCCTCCTGCCTGTGCAGGGCATAACTCAGGGTTCGCAGCCCATCATCAGCTACAATTTCGGTGCGGGCAACGCCGCCCGGGTGAAAGGTACCTTTTTTCTGGTATTGAAGGTCTGCCTGCTCTGGTCGTTCTTTACATGGCTGCCGGTAATGCTCTTCCCTCAGGTTTTTGCCTCCGTTTTCACTTCCGATGCTGTTCTTATCGATTTTACAAAAACGGCGCTTCGCATCTATCTCGGTTCCATGGGGCTGTTCGGTATCCAGATGGCATGTCAGATGACCTTTGTCGCTATCGGCAATGCCGTATCCTCCATAACCGTTGCCGTCATGCGCAAGATAGTTCTGCTGATACCGCTTATCTACATCCTGCCAAACATATTTGAAAACAAGACTCTGGCAGTTTACGCCGCCGAGCCTGTGGCAGATTTTCTGTCTGTCTGCTTTGCTTCCACATTGTTCTTTTTCCAGTTCAGAAAAGCTCTCCGAAAAATGGAAGAACCCAAAAGATGACGCCTCAGCGTCATCTTTTAGGTTAGGGGCAGGATCTAAGG
>CAZIPP010000084.1:4839-6295 GCA_964541215.1 uncultured Oscillospiraceae bacterium | reverse complement strand
TTTTATCTAAATTTTTCTCTGTATGCGCTGGGGTTGGTGCCTTCAAGGTTTCTGAAAGCTCTTATAAACGTCCAACGATTGGCAAAGCCTACACTTTCTGCCACATCCTGAACAGACATGGTGGTTTCTTCCAACAGCTCTTTGGCCTTGGATATCCTTACATGGTGGATAAAGTCAACAACGCCGGAGCCGGTTTCTTTTTTCACCAGCTTGGAAAGATATGATGGGCTGAATTTCAGCTGATCGCATATCATGGCTGCGCCCATGGACGGAGAGGTGTAGTTTTTTTCCACAAAGCTTACGACTGCGGCAAATTTGTCTTCGGCCTGATCGCTGCCAAAGCAGTCGTCTGCTATGGCAAAGAAGTCGAACATTTTTTCCTGAAGCTCGTCAAAGGTCTTTGCCTGCATAATGATCTCCAGAGCGCCCATTACTTCCACATCCTGCCTGTCGGGATGGAGCTCTTCGCCGCAGATGGTCATTACTGTTTCCAAACGCTGGAAGATGTAAGATCTCATCTGTTCCACAGTGGGGGTGGATTCTCTGATAATGGCCTGCATTATTTCATCCAGAGCCGATACTGCGTCGTAAAACTGTCGATTGATAATGCTGGTCATAAATCGTCGTTCACTGATGGCGAGCTTGATTTTGTCTCTTGGTACAGGGGTGGGAATATCCGATTTGCCTGCTACCCTTACACCGCGGGCAATGCAGTGGTCATGCACCATTTGTGCTTCCCGATAAAGCTGCTTGGGCGAAGAGGTGCTGTCGATGGAAGAGACTGCAATGGAAATGGACAGACCAAGGTCATCCAGCTTCTGGCAAGCCTCTATGGCATAGGACAAGGTTTCCTCGGTAAGCTCGTCTTTAAGAAGCTCTACGTCTTCATTTTTCAGGTTGTTGGGAGAAAGGTAGCAGCCTATCATATCTTGCCCGGCGTTGAAGAACAACACAAAACCAAACACCTGAAAACATTCGCGCAAAGTATTTTCCAACATGGGAACGACCATGGATTTTTCGATGCTTTTGGAGTGAGCGTTGACAGAAATGAGAAGAACTGCGCCGGCTTCGGAATTTAGCCTGATGTCCAGAATGTCTGCCAGATCACGGATCAGATCTCTTGCAGGATTGTCATTGAATATCAGGTTTTCCACCAGCATGTGGAGCATCATTTCGCAGCTGGCTTCGTATTTAATTTTCAGCTCGTCATAAGAAAGTTCCGACGATGCCGCAGCAGTGATATCGCGTCGTTTTTCCATGGATGTCTCCTTCAAGAAGTTTTGTACATATTAACAAGCATAACAATTGATTTCGCAGATTACCATTTATTATTCGAGCACAGTTATTCATGCAGTGAGCGGAAAATTTAAGCGGTGGCCGGTAATTGACCACCGCTTAAGGTTTTATTCGACTCTGACGGCTGTGAATTTTATCTTTGAGTCGCCGGAACCGCCGG
>CAZIPP010000084.1:0-4739 GCA_964541215.1 uncultured Oscillospiraceae bacterium | reverse complement strand
TTGGGCGGTTCTGCGGAGCAGAATGCGGACCATCGTTGTTGCCCGCAAGCCCAAAGCCCGATGGGGCGGCTTGCCGGTCCGGACCACCGGGCATCTCGCCCATGGGAGGCATACCATCGGGCATAGCTCCGGGAGGAGGACCGTTTTCTTCAATTACGCTTATTTCGCCTTCCCACTTATCGCCATCCAGCTTGCCTTCAAATTTGAAGAGTGCTCTTGATGGATGGGCAAGGACGGTCATGGTATCGCCGACGATCTCGCCGCCGTCTATGACCTTGGGTTCGCCGAAGTCGGGGTTACAGGAATCGTAAATGCCTGTCAGCTGACCGTTGCTTTCTTCCAGAGTAACATAGTTGGTTTGGATGCCGTGTCCAAGCTCAAAATTGATTCTGTATTTCATGTTATGCTCCAATATATTCGTCGTAAGCTTCCTGAGTCAGTTCGATGCAGCGAGCGATATTCATGTTTTCACATGTCTGTACGAAGTTGTCCCAGTCTTCTTCAAAGTTCAGCTCACCCATAATGAACTGAGGAATATTCTCGTCGGCATAGGTGCAGATGTCAGCGCCGATCTGGCTGCGTTCTGCGCCCTCGTCAGCACCGAGGGTAGCGCCGCTGGGGATAGCTCTGTCACCGTCTACGGCAACGGAGGTCCACAGATCCCATGCCTGCATCTGCAGTTCGTCATACTGGGATGCGGTGCGGGTGCGGATGGACATGCCGGTCAGGTTGGCAAAGGGAGTGCGGCAGCGGAGATACTGGTCAAGGGACAGACCGTATTCGTTATTGACAGTCTCTTCGGTGAACTCAACGCCGTTTTCGGTAACCGTATAGTCGATACCTTCAAGACCGTAGTTGTACAGGCGTACGCCCTCGTCGGTGTACCAGAAGTCAAGCCACTTCATAACAAGTTCCAACTCGTCATCGTCACAGCCGGTGGTGATGATGGTAGAACTCTGGTCGGAGATGGTCAGCTCGGAACACTGCTTTACATCGCCTTCGTTTTCCATGGGGCCTACCAGAGGAGCGATCTCAAAGCCTTCGTCCTTTTCAAGAGACTCGACGGTGGAGATGCCTTCGATAGATGCGTTCCAAAGACCAAGATCATTGGTCTGGATCCAACCGTTGAACTGGCTGTTCATGGGATCATAGCTGCGGGTCATAAAGTCTTTTTCGATGATGCCGTCATCGTAATACTGCTTCAGAGTCTGCAGATATTCCTTATAGCAGTCTTCAATAATGGAGCAGCGGACAACGCCGTCTACCTGATAATAGGGCAGGCTGCCCATGGCAACGGAATAGTAGGGGAAATCAAATCCACCAAAGTTGGTCATGGAGCATTCGGAGTTGATGTCGATAACCTTGAATGGATCATATTCTGTCTTGAAGGCCAGCAGAACTTCATAGAACTCGTCCCAGGTCTGGGGGATATCCATGCCCAGTTCGTCCAGCCAGTCCTTGCGGATGAGCATACCCTGATTTTCGCGGTATTCATCATAGAAAGAATTGATGGTAAGCCAGTAACCGTCGGTTTTGACCTTTTCTTCATAACCAAGATCCACAACGCGGTTGTAGTAGTTGGGAGCATATTCTTCAATAATGCTGCTCAGGTCGCGGATGTATTCGTCTTCAACACCTGCCAGCAGACCGCTGGAATAATCGCCGCCAACGACAAAATCGGTGTAATCGCCGGCTGCAATAAACAGGTTATACTGTTCAGACCAAGCCATGAAAGAGAAGTACTTGAAATCCACTTCCACATTGGTCATTTCGGTAAGATCATCCCAATAGTCAAACTGACCGTACTCGGTGATATTGAGGTCAGCCAAAGGTCCCATCAGGTTTACGTTCTTTGCAAGAGCGGTTATGGTACCTCTTTCTTCGCACAGGGGAAGCTGTGCGGTATAGTCATGTTCTGCGGGAGTTTCTTCAACGGCGGGTTCTTCGGCGGGCTCGGTTTCCTCGATAGCAGGAGCATCTTCAACCTGTGCGCTTTCTTCTGCAGCGGGTGCAGAGCTTTCAACTGCGGATTCGGCTTCTTTTGCACAGCCGGCAATCAGGCTAAACAGCATGCACAGCACAAGAAGCAGGGTTAATGTCTTTTTCATTTTTATCTCCTTTCGAGCTATAATTTGAATTGATCCAACTTCAATTATAGTCACAAACAGAATATCGTTAAAGTTGCATTATTTTGTTGGTGTTGCATTTTCTGAGAGAGTGCCATATATAAACGGCACTCTCTTATCAAGTTGATTACTGAGCAGGAGGAGGTCCGCCCATTCCGGGAGGAGGACCACCAGGACCACCATGGTCACCGCCGCTGCCGGCAGGACCCTGGAAATTTGCAGCAGCTGCAACAGCTGCGTCATAGTTCATGTCAGTCTTTTCACCTTTGATGGGAGCGGTGTCGTCCAGTTCGCCGTGTTTGGCAGAACCTTCAATAACGCCGTCAACAATGTTGAGAGTGAAAGCCCACATTCCGGGGCCGACACTGCAGGAAAAGCTGACCTTGCTGCCGTCGATGGCAACATCAGAACCCTGACCGATACCCATGCCGGAGATAACAGCAACGCCGTCCTCCGCGATAGACAGATAGTTATCTGTGTCGCCTCTGGGGGTAGACATTATCATTTTATAAATTCCGTACATATTCTACTTCCTTTCAGTTATAAAAAAGGGTCTGCTGCCAGGCTGATACAGCAGACCCTTTCGATATCACTTAACTAGCAAATATTGCGGTAAATGGCGCCGACCTTTCTGGTCTTACCGTCGGGAGCACCAATGTACATTTCAAGGATATTGTCCATGAAATATGCGCACTTCTGCAGATCTCTTTCGTGAGGACGGATCTGCATATCATAGTGCCAGAAGCTCTGGCCGGGCTTGCCGATACCAAGAGGATCGTTTTCTTTGAACAGAGCGCTGCCAAAGCTGTCTTCATCCTTGACGGAGGAAAGCTCTTTCAGGGTCTCGATCATCTTGGGATCCATGGACTTGAATTCTTCGTCATCGGGATTTTCCTTGAAACGGGACATGAGAGCCTGCGCATCGGGGATGTTCATCTTCAGCATGCCGCCAAGATTGTCGACGGAGTTGTGGCGAAGCTCTTTGCCGCAGCAGGCAAATTCGCCAACGGGGGTAAAGCCGTAGCGGCGGAGATAGTTTTTCTGGATCTCCAGAGTGGCGATACACTCTCTGGGGCCGTTGCCGGTGCCGCCGTAGGTGGTGAAGGAAATGCCGTAGCGGGGTTTATCCTCGGCGTTTTCTCTGTGGAGGAAGCGGACGTTGCGGGTCTTATAGTCTTCCTGCTCGCCTACGCAATAGTTAAAGTTGTTGTAGGGCAGAGCTGCAATGATGGGGCAGCCGATAGCCAGGAAGTCATAATCCTCTACATAGTATTCAGGTATTTGGCCGCCCTTGTATTTGGGCAGAACCTTGGCATAATCAACGGTGATGTTATACTTTTCCATTTCCGCGCCAAGAGTCTTTGCAACCATTTCGGTGTTGTTAGTTATGGAAGTGTAAATAATAAGTGCTTTCATATCAGATCACAATGTCTCCTTTCATCGGATTTGGAATTAGTTGATGGACCAGTAAACAGAGCTGGGCTTTCTGGGTTCACCGCTTTCACTGAGATAGTAGTCTTCGATGATGTCCTTCAGGAATGCCTTGGCCTGATAGATGTCTCTGTCGTTGGGGCGGGACTGCAGGTCATGGATCCAGAAGCCGGGATCTTCGGCGTAGCTGTCTTCGATGGTTTCCTTGGAAGCTTCCTCGAACATGGCCATGATCTCGGGGGAGTAATCCTTGAAGTATTCGCCCTTGGGATCGGCAATGTAGCGAACGATAAGCTCCTGAGCGCGATACTGGTTGATCTGAAGAGCTTCGGAAATCTTCTTGGAGGAATCCCAGTACATGATCTTGCCGGGGCAGGCAAAGAAACCAACGAAGTTCTGACCCTGGAACAGTTCCTTAATGAGTTCCAGAGAAGCAGTTGCTTCAGTGGGGCCTTCGCCGAAACCGCCGTAGGTGCAGAATGCGATACGGTGCTGATTGCCGGCATCCATGCTCATCATGCCTCCACCGGGACCACCGGGTCCACCACCGGGACCGCCGGGGCCACCTCCGGGACCACCGGGACCGCCCATAGGAGGACCACCGGGACCGGGCATGCCGGCTGCCTGATGATTCTGCATGCTGGTATCGGTGTTGGTGCCGGGACCGCCTTCAGCTCCGGGCAGACCGGGATGGCTGCCGGGACCCTGCTGACCGCCGATGCTGCGGCGACCATAGTCGTCCTGTGCACCAAAGTGGATGTAAAGATCGTGATAGGGGATGGAGGCAATGACGGGGGTGCCGACGCAGAAGAAATCATAATCATGTTCATTGAAATCCATCTGCTCGCCCAGATAATTGCCTTCCAGTTTGATAAGTGTAGGCTCGATATTGTATTCCGTAAAGACTTCGGCAAAAGCCTGGGCTATTTTCTCGGTATTGCCGGTTATGGAGGAATACAGTACTGCCGCTTTGTACTTGCTCATATCTGTTCTTCCTTTCAGGTGTTATTTTTCACGTTTCCAGTATATCAAAGGTATAAGAAACCAGGCAAGTTGCAGTAATTGGTCGGTGTTGTATTTTTTGAAACAGACCAAACAAAAAAGGTCGGTTTTCACCGACCTTTTTGGAGACTGTCAAAAAACCTCGTAGAGTTCGCTGACAAAGTCAGCGAATAAAGACCA
>CAZIPP010000083.1:0-6312 GCA_964541215.1 uncultured Oscillospiraceae bacterium | reverse complement strand
AGGCCCGCAATATTCTCATCGAGCGGAACCTGCGCCTTGTGGCCCACATCATGAAGAAGTATTACACGGGAACGTCGGATCAGGAGGACTTGGTGTCCATTGGAACCATTGGACTCATCAAAGGGATATCCACCTTCGACGCGTCCAAAGGCGCAAGGCTGGCCACTTATGCCGCCCGCTGCGTGGAAAATGAGATCCTGATGCATTTTCGGAGTCAGAAGAAGAGCGCGCAGGACGTGTCTTTGTCGGATTTTATCGAGACCGGCACCGACGGGGCGTCCCTTTCTCTCATGGATGTGGTGGGGGAGGAAGAGGATATGCTGGAGGCCGTCAGCAACCGGGAGCGCATCGGGCAGGTGCGGCAGGCGGTGGAAGATACGCTGACGGATCAGGAACGGCAGGTGATCCTGCTGCGCTATGGCTTGGGCGGCCTGAAGCCCTGCCGCCAGCGGGAGGTGGCACAAATGCTGGGTATCAGCCGCAGCTATGTATCGCATCACGCTTATTGTAAACGTTGAAAAGTTTTTATTTTGCTCCAAACTGTGCCGAATTAAGCTGTTTGAAGCGGAATTTAATATAGAGTTGTTTATCCTCGCTGAGTTCGATTCGCTCGATCAGGCTGACCAGCAGCTCCCGGCTGGCGCAGGCGCTATCGATGAACCGCTGAACCAGAGCCTTTGCTTCATCCTCCGCCTTGGCGGGGGATTCTTGTTTTCTCTCCAGTTCTTTGAGCTGACCTTCCAGTTTGGAACGGTCAGCTTTTACTTTTAAGTAGATCCGCTGGAAGTCATCTTCATTTAGAATGCCGGAGAGTTTATCCATGTACATCCGGTCGAGGTTCGCTGTCATGGTATCGATTCTGGTTTTCAGGGATTGGATTTCGGATTCCGTGCTGTCTGCGGCTCTGGCGGCTTCGAAAGTCTTCTGTGCCATCGGTAGTAATTCATCAGCATTGAGATATGCCTGGCAGACTTCCCGAACCTTGGTAAGCACTGCTTCTGTGACGGTCTGCTCCTTGATGGAGTGGCAGGTACAGACACCTGCTTTCGTGAATCGCTGATAGGTACGGCACACGAAGAACAGGCGTTCCTCTCCTGCGGCGTTTTTGCGGTTCAAGGTTGCCAGCGGATATCCACACTCATGGCAGAAGATCAAACCTTTCAGCAGAAAGTCATAGGTTCGACTGCGAGTATGCTTGCGGCTTTCCACCAGCAGACGCACCTTTTGAAAGGTCTCTCTGTCAACAAGCGGTTCGTGAGTGTTCTCAACGATCACCCATTTTTCTCTTGGCTGACGCAGGCACTTCTTGGACTTGTAGTTGACCTTCACCATCCGTCCCTGAACCATGTTTCCAATATAGGTTTCGTTTTGCAGCATATCTGAGATTCGCTCACTGCTCCACAGTCCGGTGTAGGGCCCGGGATTTCCTACAGGCAGATTTGCATAAGTTGCCGGGGTGGGGATGCCTTCGTCGTTTAGGGTTGCCGCAATTTTGCGGCAGCTCATACCGTCCAGTGCCATGGCGAAGATTCGTCGAACGATGGGTGCTACTTCCTCATCAATGACGATTTTGTTCTTCTCGGTGGGATGCATCTTATAGCCATACATGGGCTTGCCACCGATGAACTGACCCTTGCGCTGCTTGTCACGCTTGACGGACTTGATCTTCTTGGAAATGTCCTTGGCGTACATATCGTTCATGATGGCCCGGAAGGGTGTAATGTCATTGGCGGTGGATTCCACGCCGGTGTCAATACCGTCCAGGAGGGAGATGTAGCGTACCCGTTTTTCCGGGAAGTACCGCTCCATATAGTGACCGGTCATGATATAGTCTCTGCCCAGACGGGAGAGGTCTTTGGTGATGACCATGTTGACCTTTTTGGCTTCAATGTCTGCGATCATCCGTTGAAATGCCGGACGGTCGAAGTTGGTGCCGCTGAAGCCGTCGTCGATATAGGTGTCGTAGACAGACAGACGGTGTTTCTTTACGAAATCATCCAGAAGGGATTGCTGGTTTGTTACGCTCTGGGAAGGGCCTTCGCTCTCATCCTCCTTTGATAGTCTGATGTATAATGCCACATGGTAAGCCATGGGGTCGCTGATTTCTAAGAACATAACTACCTCCTTGAAATTAGCGACCATTCATCGCTATTAAGATACACCATCATGGGTGGGTGTGGCAAATGTGTGAAGCTCCTTTTGTAAAAAAATACGGAAAGATTCCTTAATGATATCTGCTATGTCGTTGTCATCCTCCGAATATGTGCAGTGAACAATTACTGTTTTCGTATTCATAGAACGCCTCCTTTGCTCAATGGTATGTTGGAAGCCGGGCTGATTTGCCATCTTCAGGGTATAAGAAAACCCGTGTCGATACCGACACGGGTTTGAGAGTAAGATTTAGTTGGGTTAGGGTGTGGGAATATCAATCTGCACAATGTTTCGAATCTGTGCAATGATGGGTGTGTATAGGTCAATATTTGTGCTGGGGGTGGAAAGGGATACAACCAATGAATAGCGCATTTTGCTGTTGCACTTTCCGAGATGGCTTCGTTCTCTCCACCAACCAATCACGGGAAAAACACCGATATAATTGGCATTGCATAAATCGACTGCATTTGTTTTTATGAAGTCAGAATGGATAGATCCAACATCTCGATTGTCAGAGCCAAGATACCACCTGGAGCTACCACTAGTTCCTTCTCCTTTATCCTTCCGATCTTCACCACGCATCATTACATTAATGCGTTTTTTGAAGTCTTCGACGCCCTCGTCCGTGTTAATAACATCGAAACGTAAACCGCATGAAGGATAACGGTAGCGATCCTGCCAACCTTTTTCGCCAGGGCCTGGTTCGATAAAGTAGGAGAGAGTAACTCGCATCTCAACTTCAACCTCGCCGAGACCTTGAAGGACATCAGAAGGCCAGGGCAATTTATGAAGGTGCATTTCCTTCATTTTGGGGCCACTTGAAGTTTTCTCAAATGGCTGGATTTCACCCTGTATGACCATATTAACGGAATTATTCATGCATTGAATGGCTTTGCTCAGATCAGGAATGCCATAGCCGCAAGTACGAAGGAGATTCCTGCGACCACTGGTTTTTAAGTCATCATTTCTGAACTGAGCTTCCATTTGAGGAGTCCATCTAGCCGAGTGAATCATCAATGCCCTAACGGTTTCAGGCCATATTCCAGGATATTCAGCATAGATTTGCGCTGCCATATGCGATGCCTGTGCGGTTGCGGAACTTGTACCCCATAATGTGGAGAAGGATCTAATAAGAGGGCGATGACTTGTTGTGAGTAAAGATAAGTCAGGACATTCTGTGAAGTCGTGCCCATTGGTAGCAATGTTTCCACCATCCATGAGAATTTCTGGTTTTACGGGCCATTTCTTTTTCCATGTTACAGAAGTAGCACTATAGGGTGAGATTTGTCCTTTGTCAGCTACCGCAGTGAAACCTTGAAATTGTTCACTTTCGATTTGAATGTCCTTTGCAAATGCACCAACAGTGATAGCGTTCCATGATTGGCCAGGGTTTTCCACACCATGTAACATATTAACGTCGGGATAGTTTAGCTGAGATAATTCTGACGGATCTACGTTACCTGCGCTAATGAAGAATAGGCGTTTTTCATCGCCGCCATCAGCACCGGACGTGATGTTGTCCACTGCAGCAGACCATGAAGTGGGACTACCATCATTAGTATTATATTCTGAGGATGTTACTGCCATACAGATACTACGATCAGCTGTAGGATTTGCAATCTCTGCCAGAGCAACTGCACGCTCGGTTACTGCTCCATACAAATCCGGAGGATTTTCTCCTTTAGGAGGAAGAATCTTTACGGATTCAATCTGATGGTAGATATTTTGTGGATCAGCTGAAATGAGACAATCCTTTAGCTGAGGGAATAGTGCAATTCCAGCCATACCAGTTCCGTGGCTATCATGATCATTTTTGCCCCAAGCAACTTCTACAGCCTGGAGGTGTTCATCTTCGATAGCGGGTGCCAGTAGTGGATGTGAGGCAGTAATGCCAGTATCTAAAATACAAACAGTCGAATTTGTTGGGTGATATGTTGTTCGAGACAGAAGTTCATTAACCCATTCGTTTTGTTCGCGTCCATTAAGTTCATCGAAGAAACTTGTAGGTTCTGGGGCACGCCGCATTTCTGCTATGTAATTGCAGCTAGAAATCAGTTGCATCAACTGATCATGGTTTGCCTTAACCAGACGCACAAGCCGTTCAGGGAAAACAATGCGGCGTTCATTAAGCTCAATACTTGCATCTGCGCAGCACGCAACGAACTCGTGCTCAGCAGTATCGAGATCATCCTTCTCGAAACGTAGCCAAATCTCGCACCATACTGATGTCGTGGTAGGAATACTCTGGCGATCACCGACCCAAAACGAGTCGAGAATAGCCAATTTGACATCTTCAATACTCCGAACCAAAGTGTTGTTTTTCAGCTTTGTACCTTCTTCAATGGAATCGGCATATGCCTGCACCTTTTCAAGGAAGTAGGCTTCTTGCCCGGCAGGAACATAGACGGTAGCCTTTGTAATACCATTGTCGTTTCGTACATTTAAAAGCCGAATACCCTTTCTGAGGTTCTCTAAAGATTTTGTGTACAAGTCATGGTTTTCCATTCCGGAGAATTCGAGATATGTACCTGACTTGTAACGGATGGCTGCGACTTGACGTTGGGATAGTTCTTGGGATTTGCATTCGTTTAGTTTTTGGGCTATAAACGAAGCGTGCGCACCAGGATTGGTGCGCACGGGATAATTATGCTCAAAAGGTTTACTGCTAGAAACATAAGGCAGCGTATCCCGAGTCTCACTTAGAAAAATATTCTTTTTTTCAACTGCCACTGGTTAAGCCTCCTTTGATATATAAGCAGCAATTCGTTCATCAAGCAATTTCACTATCTGGGTATCACTTATGCTTGAATTGGTCAAGATTGAGATTTTGATAGCATCGTCGCAAACACGAATAATTTCTGCGTGGCTCAATCCAATAGCTTTCCGCATAAGCGGAGCTGTTACAGAAAAATCCTTGTCGTATACGCCAAGCTTTAACTCAAACAATCGCTGAATCTCTTCGGGTGTGGGCATGGCATAATGTAAGACATCATCAAATCGTCTGAAAAGTGCTTGATCTAGTAGCTTTTGATTGTTTGTTGCAGCAATAATTATACTCTCCGAAGAATCCTGTTCTATGAACTGTAAAAAGCTATTCAGGATTCTACGGGCTTCACCGACTTCATTATCAAGACTTCTGTCAGCGCCGATGGCATCGAACTCATCGAAAAAGTACACACCAGTATTGGAGGCAACAGAGTCAAATATTTGACGCAACTTTGTACTCGTTTCTCCCATAAACTTGGTAACAACTTTATCCATTTGGACAGTATACAATGGTAAGTCCAGCTCGGATGCAATAACGGATGCTGTAAAAGTTTTTCCAGTTCCAGGCTGTCCTTCAATGAGTATTTTGCGCCTGTTGCTAAAACCATATTTGAGTAATTTATTGCGATTTCGGTATTCTATAAGAATTCGATTGATACGCTCATAGGTTTCTTGTGAGACGATGAGATCGGAGAGCCTGTCAGAGGGGATAGTCATTACCAGCATGTCATTCTGATTATTAAGCCGAAGTACATTGTTTTTACTGGAACCAACTTTCTCTGCGTATTGCTTCAATTCTCGTGCGAAGGTGTCGTGGCCATGCTTAGCTTCGTAAGCAGCAATTTGCAAAATAACCGTTTTGAAACGTTCGTTATCATGTTCTAAATGCGCCTTGATTAAGTTTTTGACATGTTCTGCAGTTGCCACAATAATCACCTCCTCGCATTTAGCAATACTTATCCATATTCATTTTAGCTGACCTTGTTAAAGTTGTCAATAAGATCATAAACAAAATGTGCATTACGTCATTATGGAAAGAAAATGTTTGGTGTATAGTCCTATAATGCGATTTCTTATATTAGAGAGAATCTAGGATGTTACAAATATAATAATAACAGCATGCTTTAGTATCTTCGGGAATCTCTATAAAAGGATCACCAAATTCTTTCGTTTTATGGATAACGGCAAGAAGAAATGTGTCTGCGAATACCTCAAGCAAATCCGACTCGCTCAAGTTTGAGCGGTCAGCACCAAGGCTGTCGAGATGACCGTAGAAACTCTCCGGGACTTTATATAGCTCTCCTGTCAGGCGAAAGTGAAGCTGATGCCCCAGTTCATGAAGCAGAACAGAGGAAGGGGTTAACTTTCCGTCAAAATTATTCCACATCCGATAAA
>CAZIPP010000082.1:0-6765 GCA_964541215.1 uncultured Oscillospiraceae bacterium | reverse complement strand
TGGCAGAGCCCATGCTCGATGATCCCGGCATGCCTCATGTGTCGCCGGATTATGATGAAGTAATTGGAGAGCGTCCGAATTGGAAGCAGTCAGAAATAGATATAGGAAAAGACTATCCTGAGTATGAAGTTCAAAGGTCTTTCAAGAACGGGAAAGAAGTTCCTTATGCAACGAAAGGAAGTGTGCGCCCGGACTATTACAAAAGAGGACACAGTGTTGAGGTCAAAAACTACGATTTATCAACTGCGGCAAATCGCAGAAACCTGGTACGGAATGTATCCCGGCAGTATAAGCAGCGCTTAACTGAACTTCCGCCCGGAGCAAAACAGACTGTGGTTATTGATATCAGGGGACAAAAAGTATCAAGTAGGATTATTGATACACTTACAGAAGAAATACTTCAAGCTACTGATAACGGAATGGATGTTATATTCAAAGGAAAAATATATAAGTGAGGTAAATCATGGTAGGATTTAGAGTAAAGCATTATTGGTTTTCAATAGGAAATGGCAGTTTTTTACATAGTTTTTTTTCAACAGTTTGCGTGAATCTTGAACATGGAAAATGGGGAAGCAAGTATCCCTACATAATGAAGGAACTTTATCGAGGTGAACTGACTGCAGATCATGTGGATGCCGCTTTAAAGGAACTGAGGGATATAGAAAAGAAACTTAAGAAGTATCCTCCTTCTAAAGTGGTGTGGGATATAGAAGACTTGACTGCGCAGCCACCCTGGGGAGATAACATCAGTCCGGACATTACCGATTTGAGCAACTATTTCGTGACTAGTGATGGTGAAGATTTTATTGGTGTATTTAGGGAAGCTTTGGAAGGCGCAAAGCTTCTCGAACAGCCTTTGCTGATAAAGTCCTTATAGTATTTAAGAACGTCAATAGTGATATCAGGGTATAGAAATTGAGCTTCCTGGAGTCGATACCTGTATCGGACAGATAAGCAGAATTAAAAGCGGGGGGTAATCCGCCCCGATGGAAGCATAGCGCTGGCAACGCCTTTTTCAGCGTTTGCTGAATAGTATGGAGGTAACTGTTTGAATAATTCACTGTTATACAAAAGAGTTAAACTGCTTAATATAGTGTAGAGGATTGAGAAACTCTGCTAATGTCTTTCATAACAAAGATGGAACATATATAAAAAGGATGCTGTATTAAAAACAGCATCCTTTTGCTTTCAATGTATTAATTTTATATCGTGGCGAGGCAATTGACTAAGTATAAAAGTAGTAAATTGGTAGTAAATTCTTGCGTTGATTATAGAATGCTTGTCTGTGTTAATTGAAATTTAACGGGAGGGGGTAAATTGAATACGCAATAATCCTGTACTACCTAAGTGTGCCATTTAAAGCGCCCCGATCGGGTATACACACAGGCGCTTGCCAGATAAAAGTACCGATCGGGTATAATGTTGGCAAAAAGTGATTGACATCAGACCCGAACGGGTATAATATCATTAACATGAATACTATTGGTGAATTTATAAAAAAGAAAAGAAAAGAGGCTGGCTTGACTCAGGAGGAGTTTGCTCTTCGGTCCGGATTGGGATTGCGTTTTGTCCGGGAATTAGAGCAAGGCAAGGAAACCGTCCGATTGGATAAGGTGAATCAAGCACTTTCTATGTTTGGAATGAAGGCAGTTCCCGGAAGGAAGGATGACTAATGGAGGCATACAGAATCGCATATGTGTATGTGCGGGATACCTTTGCAGGGACATTGAAAGAAACTGATTCGGGGTATTCTTTTGTTTACGACAGTGAATATCTGAAGAAGGACGACGCATCTGCCGTCAGTCTTACGCTACCACTTCGTGCAGCGGAATATACCCAAAAAACGCTTTTTTCCTTTTTTGACGGACTGATTCCAGAAGGCTGGCTTCTAAATATTGTTAGTCACAACTGGAAAATCAACACGCGGGACCGATTTGGTTTGCTTTTGGTAGCATGCAAAGATCCCATAGGAAATGTCTACATCAAGGAGGTGCAGGAGTGAATTGTTTGTGTTGCGGGAAACCGCTGCGAGCACACACTGTCTCCAATCAGTGGCACAAAAAATGTATTGAAGAATTCTTTGGGACAACAAGTCTTCCGGATATTGATATCTCTGATGAGGTTCTGAACCAGTTGGCAATTGACAGCACCAGCAAGGGATTTACTGTTCCGGGTGTACAGAAGAAACTTTCTCTGCACCTAAGCGTGGAGGAATGTCCGCGATTAACTTTGGTGAATTATCCGACTGGATATATTCTCAAACCAAAAACGGAAGAGTATCCAGCTCTGCCAGAGATGGAATACCTTGTGATGCAGATGGCACAAGTCGCCGGAATCAAAACGGTTCCATTTGCGTTGATTAAGATGTCCACGGATGTGCCCACTTTTGCATATATCACCAAGCGTATAGACAGGGTTTTTGGAAAGTCGTGCGGTATGTTGGCGATGGAAGATTTTTGCCAGTTGGATGGTAGACTGACTGAAGACAAGTATCTGGGCTCTTATGAACGATGCGGAAAGATCATTGAAAAATATTCCGCGCATCCCGGACTGGATATATCTGAGTTGTTTATTCGAGTTGTATTTTCGTTTGCGGTGGGAAACTCAGACATGCATTTGAAGAACTTTTCATTAATTGAAACAGATATTGGAAGCGGTGAATATGTGTTGTCTGCAGCATATGATATGCTATCAACCAATGTGGTGATTCCTGCTGATCGAGAACAGCTTGCGTTGGCAATGAACGGGAAAAAACAGAATATTAGACGGAAAGATTTTTTGCGATTTGGTGATGCAATCGGATTGTCTCAAAATGTTGCAGAGAAAATGATGGTGAGAGTTTCTAAGTGCGAAGAAACCTATCTCGATATGTGTGAAAAATCTTATCTGCCTGATGATATAAAAGAGCAGCTGAAAAATTTAATTCAGCAGAGGATGTCTGTTTTGAGAAAAAGTTCTTGAGCCAAAGGAGATTGTTTTGAGGCCTATGTGTTCGTTTTAGCAAAAATACGATGAAAATATGCTTTCTATTCCACACAAGAAGTTGAGCTCACAAAAATTCTCAACTCTATTATTAGCGACGTCAAAAAGTACGAAAGATAATTTGATTTTTCAAAGTCCATTGTGATTAAGATTTACAATGGACTTTGTTAATTTTTAGGTATTTGTATTTTGATTATCACTAATTAATGTAGATGAACCCAATAACGAAAAGTTGCTTATACAATTTGAGTGCGGTATAATTTAAGTGCAATGCAAGTTGAAGCACTATACAAACGATAAGAAGCAGTATGTTGTGGAGGGTGAAAATGCGGGATTTCTGGGAAGTTGAAAATGAGAAATATGTATTCAGATTTCGGAATGCAAAAGCATTGCTTGGGGATTATCACGAACTGGAAAACCAGGAAATCTACTTTTGCCCTTATGCAGAGCTTAATGACCCTGCCGAGGGGAACATGAATGTCTATTGGCAGGGCGACAGGATCGTATGGGTGAACCTGTTTAAGCATTATTTCAAGTGCTTGTTTGTATCCTGGACACTTATCTGCCTTGGAGACGAAAGATTCAAGGATATCCCCATTTGGGGAACTTGGCGCGAATTCAATTTTGATTCAATGATAACCGAATTGTTCGATTCGGATGAGATGAAGTTTGTGCTTCATATGATAGGGGACTACGAGGACAGGGTCAGCGAAAATGAATTGCAGGTGTATCTGTTTTTGATCAACAGCCGTGCGTTTGATATCATAATAAAACATTTAGGAATGAACGCTGACATAGGAAAAAACAAAAGGTCATTTCCAAAATACGATGATATGGATGGCATGCATACCTACAGCGAAGCTGACAGAAAGCAGATTTTTGAAGCGATGAATGAGGCTATTTACGCGCAGAAAGAGGCTTTGCTGCAGGGCGTTCAGAGAGATGAAAAGACACGGTTCATGCTTATTGATTACCCCCAATGCTATATAAAAAGTATTTGGGAATTGATGTTTCCCAAGTGGTATGTATCTTCATTTTGCAGAACCTATGACAACTCAAGAATGTGGTCAAGCTATGCTGATGACCACAAAGGAGCATGCCTGATATTCAAGGTGAGAGCAGGAACCGGAGGTGACGCGATCCGTTTATATACCTGCCATGGCTATTCCTCCGTGTCCGGACACAAGTATGATTTTTATAACGAGCCTTTGCGAGAGATAAACTACTGCAACAGCTATGAGGCTATAAACTTCTTTGAAATGCTTGGAAACGTTCCCGGAGGAATGTTAAGAGAACTCTTTACCGATGATGAAGGCAGGGTCAGCAGCTATTGGGTGTATGATGATTCAGACGAGTGGCGGAACAGGTACTGGGGTCATATGGATGATACTGTCTGCACAAAAACGGAGGACTGGAAAGAAGAACGTGAGTGCCGAGTCGTGCTTGAAAGTGGAATGGTAATGTCCTATGACAACACAGATGAGCGCCGGGTAAAATACGATTTCAAAGAACTTGCCGGGATAATTCTGGGTATGAGGATCGCTGAAGAAGATAAAAGGGAAATCGTGAGCATCCTGCAGCAAAAATGCGAGGAAAATAATGTTTTGGAATTTCCGATTTATCAGGAAAAAATCGACAAAGAGACCGGTCGCATAAAGATTATGAGGCTTGCAGTGATTGGTGGAGAGAAATGATCGGGTCGACTATGCGAAATACCGCCATGACATGACCTGTTTTGTGCATTAGCTAATTAACCGTACCACTTTCAATTGTTCCTATGCGGGAAAATGATTGATGAAATGAGCGATGCATGATATGATAAATAAAACTTCCTTCCATATGAGGTGTCTGAATGAGAAACAAGAAGCCTCCTTTTGAAATTACAAATACGATGATCCATGAGGTAGCGGAAATCGCCGAACTTGTGGGCAAGCTGACTTCTGCCAATCAGCTTTCTGCAAACCCAACGTTGCGGCGAACGAATCGTATCCGGACGATCCACGGCTCTTTGGCTATCGAACAGAACACCCTCACTCTGGAGCAGGTAACCGCTGTGCTGAGTGGCAAGCAGGTGCTGGCTCCGCCCAAGGATATTGCCGAGGTCAAAAACGCCTATGAGATTTACGAGCGCTTGGACGAACTCAATCCATATTCCGTGGATGACTTGCTGACTGCCCACGGCATCATGACACGAGAGCTGGTGGAGGAATCCGGGGTGTTCCGTTCCCGTCCGGTAGGTGTAGTAGATCAAGACGGACATATCCTCCACTTCGGCACGCTTCCCCAGTATGTCCCTGATTTGGTCATGGAACTGTTGGATTGGGTCAAGAACAGTGATATACACATGCTGATCCGCAGCTGTGTGTTCCATTATGAACTGGAGCTAATCCACCCATTTGCCGACGGCAATGGCCGTATCGGTCGCTTATGGCATACGCTGTTGCTCTCCAAGTGGAATTCTGCTTTTGCCTGGCTACCGGTGGAGTCCATGATCCACGCACATCAGCCTGAGTATTACGCAGCCATCAATACATCTAACGATGCTGGAGAGTCAACAGTATTTATCGAGTTTATGCTTTCAACCATCAAGGCATCGCTCATTGATGTAATCAGCACGAGTGATGGAGTGAGTGATGTACCGATGGACAAGGCAACAATTCGTTGGAAACAGATTGAAAAGTTCCTGGAAACACACGAGTTTATCATGAATGCGGATGTACGGAAACTGTGTGGCGTATCTGCAGCTACGGCGAATCGGATCCTTGCGGGATTAGTTGCAGAGAATAAACTTAGCAAATGTCATGAAGGCGGACATTGGGTGTACAGATAAATATGTAAGATGTGCGTTCGACCTCAAACTAATAAAGACTAATATTCCTCTGTAATAGGGAGTAAAAACGAGATTTACGAAGTGTATATACAAAAAGGATGCTGTGGTTTATACAGCATCCTTTTGCTTTCAATGTATTTGTTTTTTATCGTGGCGAGGCAATTGGCTATAGTTTTAAAAGTAGTAAATTGGTAGCAAGATCTTGCGTTGATTATGCAAAAAAACCTGAGAAATCAACGCTTTCGGAATTTTGTAGACATTTTTCTTTCTTGGGTTTAGCACCCTTAGCCATATATTTCGTCCTCGTTTTTCTAAAATTCCATCCGTGCTAATTTTTACACCAGCACTTCCCACTTGCCGTATCTCTTTCCATTCACTCTGCGGATATATTCCTTTTTCTGCAAGGATTCCATAATTCGCTTTACAGTGCTGAGAGATTTTCCGGTCTCGGTCACAAGCTCTTATTGCTTGATTGACGGGTTCTTGTAAATCAACTCCAAGACTGCCAGTTCCTCTAAAGTGCATTCCAAAGTGTCAAATTGAGACATTGGAACTTTGGAGTGACACTTTGGGAATTGTCATTTTCTGCTGACATAGCTGAAGCTTGCTTTTTGCTTAATATGCAATCCTGAAATAATCCAAATACGCTTTATATTTATCCTGTGCTGTCAGACAGGTGTCTGTCAGATAGTCTTTCTCATTGCGCCATTCTTTCAATCCTCGGTAATAGAACATCTTCAGATTATCCTCAATGATGAAAGGAACAATATTATGTTTTAAGCATTCCTTGAACATAATCAGTCTGCCTACACGACCATTACCATCCTGGAACGGATGGATCCGCTCAAATTTGACATGGAAGTCCAGAATATCTTCAAAAGTCTTTTCTTCTTTGGCATTGTATTCCGTCAGCAATGCTTTCATCTTATCGGCAACTTCTTCCGGAAGGGCGG
>CAZIPP010000081.1:0-6776 GCA_964541215.1 uncultured Oscillospiraceae bacterium | reverse complement strand
ATGCACATGGAACCGATAAGGGGAAGCCAGCCTACGATACCGCCTGCGCGTCCCAGCTTCTCATTGCGTGAAGCCCAGGCATTGCGGTAAGAACCGAGTGTACCGGTTTTGGCACGCCTGCCTATGGAGTATTCGGCGGAAAGACCAACAATGCTGAAAAGAGCCACAAAGAAAAGATAAGCTACAAGAAAAGCGCTGCCGCCGTAAGAGCCCATCTTTGCGGGAAAGCCCCAGACGTTTGCCATGCCCACTGCAGAGCCTACTGCCGAGAGGATAAATCCCCAACGACTGGAAAAAATACGATTCTTTTTATTCTCCATTTGTGTTTACCTCGTAATATTGCTTGACATTAACACAAATGATCCTATAATAACAATCAGTATTTGTCAAATTAGTAGTATTCATATATTTGATTAAAATTTTCTATCGAGGTGAAAGCAATGGATCTGAGAAGCCTTAATACATTTATTCAGGTGGCAGAACTGCGCAGCTTTACCCGTGCGGGTGAAAAGCTTGGTTATTCCCAGCCTACCATTTCTTTTCAGATAAAACAGCTGGAAAGGGAACTGGGCATAAAACTGTTCGACAGAATTGGTCATACTGTTCGGCTGACTGACGAAGGCCGCGAAGCTCTTGTTCATGCGCAGCAAATATGCCATATGTGCGAGAATATGGTAAATGGCGACAAACAGCAGGGAGGAGTGCAGGGCATCGTGCGTCTTGCAATGGCTGATTCTGTTTGTATGCAGCTTCTGCAAAAGGGTTTTGAAGACTTCCGAAAGAAATATCCGGATATTTCTCTGACCATTACTACCGGCGGTACTCCCGAATTGTTCCGTCTGCTTGACCACAATGAAGTGGACCTCGTTTGTACTTTGGATAATCATATCTACGATACAAATTACATTATTGCCAATGAGGAACAGGTCGGTGTACATTTCGTTGCTTCGGCAGATGACCCGTTGGCAAAGGAAGAGAACGTCACCGTTGAGATGCTTCAGAACCAGCCTTTTATACTCACCGAAAAAGGCATGAGTTACCGCAGGCTGATGGATGAATGGCTGGCGCAGGCATCAGTGGAGATAAAACCCATACTTGAGCTGGGCAATGCCGACCTTATATGCAAATTGGTTGAGAAGGGGCTTGGAATTTCCTTTCTTCCGGACTATGTAACAGACGATGCTTTCAGACGCGGTGCTTTGGTCAGACTGAATGTAAAAGGTTTTCAGCCTGAGCTTTGGAAACAGCTGCTGCATCATCGGGACAAGTGGGTCTCTCTTCAGATGCAGGCAGTGATAGACCATCTTTCCGGTCTGTGCTTGAATGTATAATAAAAAAACTGTCATCCCTTTCGTTGATCGATCGGGATGACAGTTTTTGCTTTGTTTCAGTTTATATGGAACCGGCGTTTCAGCTCGAGTCTTGCCCGGCGGTCACCGATTATCATGGTACCGAGGAAAATGGCAACTGATACGGCGGCAGGTGAAAACGCCATGTAAGCATTGTGTTCAAGATCCAAAATGAAAAGCATCGCCGGGAACAGACTGAAAAGTATCATCAGCAGCTGCCACATGATATAGCTCTGCCAGTTGCGGCGATTCCAGATCATGCAGCCGATGATGATAACGTCAACCGCCAGTATACCGGCAGGCATAACATAGTCCACCGACCATCCGCGGTAACCGGTAACAAAATCAATGGCAACTGCGGAAAGTATGGCTATCAGAGAAAGCAGTATGACCTTCGCCCTGTAACCGGCTTTTCCAAGAATGGCATATCGCAGGACAACATATCCATAAAGAAATCCAAGCCCTGTAATGGCGCTCCACCATATCTGTGAATCGGTAAGCAGGTTGAAACCAAAAAGAATGGCTTCAAGAACAATGGCACAGAACAGATATATCCTGCTGAACAGCAGCAGCTTTTTCAAAAGGATGCGCACGTTGGGATACATATTCTCAAGCTCTTCTGTCTGCTCAAGGACAGATTGGCAAAGAGGACAGGTCTCGGCTTCATCCAGTATCTCAATGTTGCAGTTATAGCATCTACCCATAGTGTACTCCGTTGGTTTCTATTTCTACGTTAATTCCGTCCATAGCAAGCCGTCTGAAAAATCCGCGCTGTACAGACGGATCGATAAGGTCGTAACTGAAGCTGAACACCAGTGTATCATTGTAAGAGCATATGGTGCCTTTTATATGCTGTCCCTTGGAAATGGCAAGGAAAGCGTGGAACATCTCAATAAAAGGCTTGTATGGTTCGGGAACCTCAATACTGCCCACGTTGGTGATAGTGGTGGTGTTGGCAAGGGCTGATCTGGTATACACATGGCGCATTCCTACATGCTTGAGAGGCAGCGGGAACAGCTTGAGGTAAGGATTTTTCTGGCTGGAAACATTGTAAGAGAATATCTGCTCCAGATTTTCGCTGTTCAGCTGACTGCGAAGACTTTCCTGCACGATCCCGATAACTTCGGGAAAAGTGTAATTTTCTTTTACGGGGTGAAATTCGGCAGACACCATGGCGAAAAAGTTCTTAGTCGTTATAGAGTTGAAATAAGGACGCAGATTGACAGGAACAGCAACAATGACAGGCTTTTTGGAAGCAGAGCCGTGGAGATATTCTGTATAAACGCTCCATATAAAGGAAGATACAAGATATTCGTTGATGCTTGCGCCGTAGCTGCGGCAGACTGCCTTTAACTCAGAAATATTCATATATCCGTGCATCACGCCGAACTCACCGCTGCGCAGACGTTCGCCCTTGATAAGATAGGCTTTTTGCTTGCGATAACGGTTTTTTGAGGTGTGCTTATAGTTTTTCATAAAGCTGTCTTCACGGTTCAGCGTAGTTCCGCTGCTGAGGCAGTCACCTGTAACGGAGACAAGCTCCGGATGAGCCAGCCGCAGATACTGGAAGGTCAGCTCCTTGAGAAAGTTCAGACCTCCCATACCGTCAGTCAAAACATGATAGACCTCAAGGTTGATGCGGAATTTGTAGTACGTTACCCGGAAGAGATAACTGTTGTTCTGATTGGCGTGGATATATCGGCAGGGGAAAGCCTTCTCTTCAACCACTTTTGGAGCGGGTTTGCCGTTTTCCTCAAAATAGTGCCAGAAAACGCCTCTTCTCAGCCGAAGGTTAAACGCGTCATATCTGGGCAGCACAATATCCAGCGCCCGCTGCAGCAGTGCGCTGTCTATAAGCTCGGACAGGGTCACGCTGATACGGTAAGTGTTGCTCATGCGTTCGCCCGCAATAACGGGAAACAGGTGAGCAGTGTTGTCCAGCTTGTCCCATCGAATGTCTCGCTTTATTTTCTTGTAATTATCCTTGCTGTTGGCATCAACAGCGGAGGCATCAAGCTGATGAGTTTTTCTTCTCATTGGCAGTCCTTGCTAAAATTTTGTTAATTTTTTATATTCTATCATAATTTTGTCCGTGTGAAAACCCCTAAATGTACGCCTGAAAAACTTATCCTCAGGCGCACATTGCAATCAACTTACAGTATTCTTTTTTTAGGAATCGGACCGTCAGCTGTGTATCCCGGAGTTACGGGAGAAACGAGCGGCTCAGTAAATGGCAGATCATTAAGGTCGATGTCGGAGGGATCATTAAGAGACCGGACATCTCTTGAAATGTATTTATAACACAGCTTCTTATATTCCCGGCTGGGAGGATCCGCCTCCATCTCACTGAGGTTTGCCTTATATTCGCCTGCATAAAGCTCTTTAGGCTCTTTGTCGGTAGTATATAGAAGTTTTAGTCCCTTGGGGGTAATGCAGGGAGAAAGATATGGAATGCGTTTGTTTGCCACTGTGATGTACAGGACGCACAGATTGATGGCATGAAGAGTCGCCTTGTAATATTCTGTGCGTTCTTTGATGCGGGTATACTTTTCAAAAGCGGTAAACAGGTCTCCTCGCTTGAGCTCATCGGATGCGCACAAAACCAGGTCGATCACAAGAGGATCAAGCTTTGTCTTTTCGAGAAGCTGATGGATCGATTCTCCTTTGGAGCTGACGTGCCATTCCCAATTGGGAAGGTTTTCTTTGAATCTGTTTTTAGAAGAATTTGTATTCACCCATGCTGCATAGCTGTAGTCTGGGAATGTAAGATAGCTTTTTGCCATCTTCTCGGCGCCGCCGTAGTAATTGTTTGGTGATGAGGAATCATAAAGCAGGGAAACATACATAAAGGCGTCGTCGTCAGAAAGCTCTTTAATGTCGCTGCGGATAAGTGTCATGACATCATTGGCATTCATGTGCATGGGGTGAGGTGTCAGTTCGGCAGCGATCTGACATATCTCGTAGCTCATATCGGATACGGAAAGACCGTTTGCGATTTCCAAAGTTAATAAGCCAAGAAAGTCGGTCAATGCGTCACGAACGCAGGAATAAGGCTTTAGCAGAGGAAGGAGATCGGTTCTTAATTCCAGGATCGATTTCATATGCTCTCGTTCTAATTTGACCATTGAATTTCCTCCTTTGGGCTGATTTGATGATCGTTAATTCAGATCAATTGCCAGGCTTCCGATAAAATGCGGAGAAAGAGCATCTGAAACAATTGCTGCCATCTGCTTTGCAGGAAGCTTAAATCCGGAATGATGCCAACGGACAACAACGGACATCAAACCTGAGATCAGGTAAGTGATAGCATACTCCCTTGTCATCCTTGTATAATCGGGAAGAAGCTTCGACAAAAGGGCTTGCTCAACCGAGACCAGTGAGATCACGCGTTCAAAAAGAATGTTATGAAGTCTGTTCCTGATGAGAACATCAAGAAGCTCTTTGTGCTGTTTCCAGAACAGGAAAAAGCTTTCGAGAATTGACAGAGCATCGTTCTCGTAAGAAAAAGGAAGAGTCAAATTAAAGTCCATCAGAGTGTGGTCGATTAGAGCATACAGTGCGCCTTCCTTGCTGCCAAAGTAGCGGTAGAATGTTTTTCTGGGAACATTCAGCCAGACGCAAAGATCGCTGATGGTGATGTCCTCATACTGATGAGTTTCCAAGGCAATGAGCATCCCGTTTTCCATTTCTCTTTGGCGGCGGGCAGATTGTTCGGTAACGCATCTTTTGTACATAACATCCCTCCTGATTACTCAAAATATAACATATTTCCTGCATAAGCACAATGATTTTGTCGAAAATGCGCAAAAAGCTTCATAAAGATTGGAATACCGGTGTCACAAATATGTCTTTTTGGGACTATCTAATATTACTAAGTATCCGATATAATATGTCGTGGTAATATGGGCGTTTCTGCGTCCGTAAAGAGAAGGAGGACCATATTAATTATGGCAAAAAAAGCTGTTGCCCTGGATGAAAAGGGCTATCGCAAATTTGGTATCCGCGACAGTATCGCCTATGCTGCAGGTGATTTCGGATGCAACATGAGTTTCGCGCTTAAAAGCACCATGGCTATTTTCTGGACTCAGTTTATGGGTCTTGAGCTTTGGTATTCCCTGCTTCTGGTCATAGTGCAGGTTTGGGATGCTATCAATGACCCTCTGATAGGTTCCATTGTCGATGCCGACAAGCACCAGTATAAGCGCAATAAGTTCCTGCAGTATATCTGGGTAGGATCCATTGGTCTTATTGTTGGCGGTGCTTTGTGCTTCGTTCCCGCTCCCAACGCAGCTCTCTGGGCAAAGATGATAATCTTTGTTGCCGGTTATGTTGTATGGGATGCATTTTACACTGTTGCCAACGTACCTTACGGCTCTCTGCTGAGCCTTATCTCCGGCGACCCTGCCGACCGTGCATCTCTGTCTGCATGGCGTTCTGTTGGATCTCTTATCGGCAACATGGTTCCCATGGTCATTCTGCCTTTCATTATCTACGACAGCAATAGTGACCTTATTGGCGAACGCGTATTCATCGCAGCCCTGCTGATGGGTTTTCTGGGCTTCCTTTGCTTCCAGTTCATGATCAAGAATACTGTTATTCGTGAGAATGTTGATGTGAAGCTTGAAGATCAGCCCAAGTTCAATGTTGTAAAGGCTATGGTCAACTTTGTAAAGAATCGTCCCGCTGTGGGCGCTACTCTGGCCGCTGTGGGTATGTTTATCGGTATGCAGGGTGCTGCCACCGCTGTTACCGTTATGTTCCAGTCATACTTCAAGAACGCGCAGATATCCGGCGTGGTCTCCATGTTCTCCATGATCCCCATCATCTGCTTCACTCCTCTTGCGCGTAAGATGGTCGTTAAATTCGGTAAGAAAGAGCTTGCAACTTTTGGCAGCATCGTCAGCCTTGTTGCCTCCGCATCCATGATCGTTCTGCCCATAACCCCCGATGGAAAAGGTCTTGTTATCTATATCCTTTGTCAGTTCCTCAACAGCCTTGGCATGGGTATCTATTCCACCGTATCCTGGGCTATGATGGGTGATGCCATCGACTATAACGAATGGAAGTGCGGCGTTCGCGAAGAGGGCACTGTATATGCTTTGCATTCCTTCTTCCGTAAGCTTGCTCAGGGTCTTGGACCTGCGGTCGCACTGGTTATTATGACTGCTCTGGGCTACATCGGTGCCAACGGTGCTGACCAGACCATCGAAGTTGCCCGCAATATGCGTTACCTCGTTGCTGTCCTTTATACTGTCAGCGCTGCTCTCCAGCTTATCGGTCTTGGTCTTATTTACAATATCGATAAGAAGACCCTTGAAAAGATGAATGCTGAGCTGGCTGAAAGACGCGCCCAGTAGTATTTATTGGTAATAGTAAAAAATCCGTGGAAACTTAATTCCACGGATTTTTTGTAATTTTATTTTTTGG
>CAZIPP010000080.1:0-6892 GCA_964541215.1 uncultured Oscillospiraceae bacterium | reverse complement strand
TACCGACTATGAACAAATACAAGACGGTCAAGGAGGTCTGCGACCTTACCGGACTGACCAGAAAGCACCTATACTACTTTCACCACGAAAAAGTCGTGCAGGCAGTCGCCTACGCCAATTACTCCGTATATGGCTACGATGGGTACAAGCTATACGACGATGCAGCGATAGAGAAACTGCAACAGATTGCGCTGTACTACCAGCTGGGGCTTAAACGAGACGAGATTCGGGATATTATGCTGGACCCCCACTATGACAGCAATATGGTCTTAGAGACGCTGCTAGCCATTGAGCACGCGAAGAAAGCAACCATCGAACGGCATATCGCAGCCCTGAACTACCTGAAACTGTCCGGGACAAAAAACAGACTGCTCTCATCCCTTCATGGCATTTCCTTGGAGGAACTGGGAGAAACGATCTTGACGCTACAGGCAGAGCAATCTGCACCGGGCAGCAAGCGACTCCAAGTCTTCACAAAAGAGCTATCGAAACTAATTTCTTCTCTGCACGAGTTGGACACAGCTCAGCTTACAGGCTCACCCGGTACAGAAATCATCAGCAGGATTTTCCAGTTGGGTGCCAAACATATGGGGCCTGATGGATGCCCGTTTATTGTTGGTCTCTTTATGAGCGCAATCGGAGACGGCACTGTTATACAAGAACTCCGGGATGGGATCACCCCAACAGAAGGCAAAGCCGTACTGCACTACTTAACCCAGCACCCCGAATTATATACATCCAGCCTTCAGGCTACATTCCCTGTGGGCTAAAAAACAGAAGGACGCAAAATGAAAAAAGGAATTGCTCTATTACTTGCCGTCGTAATGCTGCTCTCTCTTGCAGCATGTGGCAAAAATGAGTCTGGTGAGAAGCCGGACACCGGCACAACTTCTGGAAGAGAATATGACGTAAATGACCCCGCAGCGGTACTTGGCGAAATCACTAATGATTTTGAAGCTACCACCAATTCTCTAGCGCAAAAGCTGGAAGAAACCTTTACATCCGTTGGCACAACCTTTGATGATTACCGGAAGAATAAAGGTCTGATTGATGCCTGGGTGGAATTGGTTCTCTCCGAATCTGACGCCCTCTTCTCTAGAACAAAAGAGAATTCGATTGCATATTTTAAGCTGATTGCAGCCGACCCGGATCACAAGTACAGTGAGTTCTGCGATGAAGCATTGGAAAAGTACTATGACACGGTTTACGATGATGCAATGGATGAATACTACGAGGCATTGTATGATGACGCTATGGATGATCTGTACGATGAATACTATGACGGTATTGTAAGCGACGCATACGACGAGCTGGAATATGAAGAGTGGAGCAACGCATTAAGTGAATGTTACGAAACTTGGTCCAATGCTCTCTCTGCAATTTATAACAAATGGTCCGGCGAACTTTCTTATATCTATGGATTATGGTCCGCAGTAAATTCTGCCTTCTGCTGGAACGACAATTACGATGTGGATGCCATCGTAACAGAGTATGACCAAAAGAAATCTGCTAAAGACGCAGAAAAAGCAACGGAAAGTACCGAAAGCAGCACTGAAACCGAAGCAACCACAGAAAGCACTTCAGCCAGCTCAGGAGACGAAATCGATCCTGATTTTAAGGCTGCAATGGACAGCTACGAAGCATTCTTCGACGAGTATGTGGCAATCATGAAAAAGTATAAAGAAAACCCCACAGATTTGAGCATTCTTTCTGACTACGCCACATATATGGGTCAGTATGCAGATATGATGCAGAAGTTCGAAAAATGGCAAAACGAGGATCTGAGTACAACTGAGACCGCATACTACATCGATGTACAGGCACGGATTACCAAGAAACTGCTGGAAGTGGCGTAATTTAGGAGGTACATATGGATAAGATTGCAAAGAAAACTCTGAATGAGAAACTGAAGCTCCCGTTTATCGTTGCCCTGGCGGGCGTGTTGATTCTGGTTATCGGAATGTTCCTGCCTTATGTATCTGCCGTAGGCGATCTGGCAGAGTATATTGAACGAGCTCCGGACACGGTCGTACTGGAATCTCTGAATATGACTGCCAGTGATTTTGCAAATGTTCCCGTGATTTCCACCAACAAGCTCATTGCTAGCATATACGGCGAGGATGACGGTCTGATTGCAAATATTATTCTATGGGCACTTGGCGGCTCTCTGGCTCTGACAGCACTATTTGTGGTGTTTAAGAAACCTATCGCTGCGATAATCTTTGATCTGCTTACCTGCGGCGTATATGCCTTCCTCAGTGCATATATGAAAGAGGACTTTATTGATCTGGACAAATACGCTTGGGGCATAGGTTATGCTATCATCCAAGTCGCCATTGCCGTAGTCTTTGCTGCAGCCATCTGGATGCTAGTAAAGAAGATTATCACGAAGCGAGAACTGAAGGCTACTCCTATTTCCGAACCGGTTGCGCCGGTGGCAGAAACACCTGCAGAATAAACTTAGTAATCAAAACAAGTCCCGGAGTTGGATGCGTGGAATCCCCCAAATCCATCTCCGGGATTTTTCCCTTTATTTTTCTACTATTCTCCTGTATAATACAAATTAAGATATAATCCCGTTAATGTAGGCATGGCGAAAGGAGATCATCGATGGAGATAATGAATACTACTCAAGATTTGACTGCATCCTCACAGCACGACATTTCCCCTTACGATGTGTCCTATCCCGTAGTACTGCTTTCTAATGGTATCAAGCGCGAGCTAACCCAAGCGCAGATTGTCGCCCAGAATATTTACGGTGCAGTTGTCAAGCAGATGCCTATGCTGACCGAATTGCAGCAAGCAATGCAAAAGGGTTGCCGTTATGTTGTGGACGCTTCCGAAAGTACGCTAAAGGCAATTGAAAGCGGTGCGCTGCGCTTGACCCAGGAGAATGGCAAAACCTTTGCGCAGCTCAAGGTCAATGGCAAGTACGGGTCAAAACTGCCTATTAAAAAAGAAGTTTTCAGCAAAGGCATTGATCCTACCCAGGTAGCCAACGCCCTGCAAATGCAAGCTCTTCAGGATCAAATTCAGGCAGTAACAGAACAGCTTGTTATGATCGAGGGCAGCGTTAGAGATGTGCTACAAGGGCAGCAAAATGACCGTATTGGTTTGTATTACAGCGGTTTGTCATTGTTCCTGGAAGCCAGAAGCGTAACCGATGCAGGGTTAAGAAATGCTTTACAAGCCTAGGCATTGAGATCGCTTACAGAATCCACATTCCAATTGAAACTGACTATGGAATCTGACATTCGATACATAGCGCAGAAAGAATACAGCAAATCCAAAAAAGAAAGCAAGATTCTGCTGGTCGAGCGCATGAACAGAATCAACCAAGGTTTTGCCTTCATCCACCAGGCAACACTACTCCGCGCTGGCATTTACTGCGATATTGGAGAACTGGCATCCATGGCTCATGTTCTAGAAGAATACTCTGGGTTCATCGAAACTGTGGTTAAGAAAAACGCAGGGCTTCTAGCACAGCATGATCTGCATGATGATGGCACGCCTGCGGGCTTATGGGCTGGACGCAGCCAATTGACGATTAATGTTGCTGAACTGAGCAAAGCATTGAGTAACCCCAGCAAAGTTTTGTACCTGGGTGTTGCAAAGGAGGAAACGGAAGAATGAGCAAGAAGAAAGCTTGTTTTAATCCTGAATGCAGCGATTGTAAAAAGACAAAGCACAAGGCAGCGGAAACAGTTTGTCCAGTTTGTCAAAAAGAACTGGATTGGGTGTGCGCCGGAAAAGGATGTTTCAAACTGATCCCAAAAACAGAAAAGTATTGTCCCGTTTGTCTGGCGGATATTAATGATAAGAAGGAAAAAGCCTAGGATACCACTAAGAAAGTTGCAGGAACTGCATTTGGACTTGCACTTGCCATTGGATCTGTATTTTTTGGTAAAGATTTATCCAAGAAAGAGTAATATGCCTTATGCATAAAAGGAGATAGAGAGATGAGGAAATCTATTTGGATCCGAATGATTGCAATGTTGCTTGTAATTGTTCTTACCGGATGTAGTGCGCCCACAATGGGGCCTGTTGATTCTCAACCCCAGACTGATTCCAGCACAACCAGCACTACTGGTCAGGAAAATGAAACCACTGGGTCCACGGATGCGACAGAAAATACCGAGGACCCCATTGACCCCACAACAAATACTGAAACTGAGCCCAAAGAAGAACTAAGCAGCGCACAGAAAAACGCTATTGCTATGCTCTACCACTTAGCTACTACCACAGAAGAAATTTGTATTTCCAAAAACAACAGAGTCATATTGGAGGATATTTACACAGCATTACTTAATGAGATCAATCCCGGTGCAATTGACGAAACCACTCAGGATCATCTTGAAAACATTCGCAGTGTTATTGGTGATTTTCTGAATATCCAATCCAAAAGAGAACAACTGCAATATATCTATAACCAGCAACAAGCCGCTGCAGTGAAAGAGGCTGTTCCTGATCCATTGGCCATCCTTTCTATGACTAATTCTTTGAATTGGAAGAAGCTTGCAATAAATGTCGTCTATACTGTTGTTGACTCATATACCAATTATAAATCAGCAAATAATAGTGCAGACCAAGAATTCTTCCTCAGCGGATGGGAATTAGACGACAAAGAAATGGACGTTGTTCGCAAGAATCGTGATAGCGCCTTTGATTACATGACCGACATTGTACAACAATATGGGTCTGAGGAAGACAAAAAAGCTCTTGGAAAGCTCACGCTTAATGAAAAAGCTATCACAGACTTCGCTGAGATATGTGTAATAGATGAGGTATATAGAAAAATAGAGCGTTTGACCAGCAAGGAAGAAACATACAAATTATTTGGTAATTATTGGCTCGAATTAGCAGACTGCTATTTTGAAATCGAGAACTATGAAAAATGTTTAGAATGTGTCAAGGAATACAATGATCTAGAGATAGATATTTTCAGAAAAGATTTCAACATTGTCCCCATTTTGCCAAAAGCAATCACCGCGGCGCGAGCTGTTTATACCGGCGACGAATACATTCAACAAGCAACATCTTTCGCAGATGCAATTATTGAAAATGCAAATGACGATGAGTGGTCTGTTCGTTATTTTGCTGCGCAAACATATATGGATCTGTTCGCAAAAACAAACAACCGGGATTATTTAGAAACCGCTTATAAAATCATCAAAGAGAATGTTACCGTATTAATCGAAGAGCAAGACAACTTAAACAAAACATATCTGGCTGATGTGCAAAAAGCAACACTTGATGAAAAACAAGCAAAAAAGCTGAGCGATAAAGAGAAGAAGTCAGAACAAAAACGTATTGACGCTTACAACGCCGCTTTAGAGGATGCCCGTAAAAAAGAGTTACCTCCCTTGTATGAGCCTCTTGTCCTAAATTGTGACTTGTTGTTCGCATTGGCAGAGGAATTGGAAATCGACAACTCTGCTAAAACAACAATTAGCAGCATGTTGCAAACAGAAAAGGGCGGTATTTTCCTTAGTTCACCAGTGAATAACAAGTATCGTTTCACTGCCATAGAAGCCAACTACACCGTTGATCTTAGCAAGGAGAGCGTTGTTGTACCTGCCAATTTGCTAACGCCTGGTGCAGCTGTCATCATTACAGTTACCGCTGGTAGTAAAACAACTACACTCGATGATTTTGAGCTCAAAGAGGTGAAACGCGAAGGCAACTCTGTTGATACATTCAAAGCGGAATACACAAGCAAAAAATTGAAAGACTATAAGTGGTCCGCAGATGCCACAATCAAAATCGAGATTATAAACGGCGACTATTGCAACCCTGTAATACTTAATTACAAAGTGAAAGAATACAAAGACAATTGGATATTCCCGGATTCTGTAGCATTTGAACAATTATGAAAAAGAAAATAATTGCGTTACTATTACTACTCACTTTTGTCTTGACCCTTTCTGCATGTTCAAGTACTGGAGATGGCTCTACATTTGAAGTCACATTTATTGATGTAGGACAAGGCGATGCCGCCTTGGTTGAATGTGATGGAGAATATATGCTCATTGATGTTGGCATCAACACAAAAGCAAGCAGCGAAAAAATTAGAGAATTACTTCTAGATAAAGGTATTTATGAGCTGAAGTATCTTGTGATTTCCCACTGGCATGAGGATCACTACGGCGGCCTCAGGCAGACGCCCAACGCACTGCAGAACATAACAACAATAGAGGCTCTGCTGTGTAATAAAGATCCGTATACCAAAAACAATCTTGGTGATATACTCCCCGTCTTGTCAGATCGCACTAACGAAATCATCGTTCCTACCACCAACGACTCCTATACACTGGGAAGTGCTAATATCGGGATAATTGATGTCTCTGCTGACCAAGGAAACGATTCCTTAGTACTACTAATCACCTATGGTAAGACAAGATTTCTCTTTACAGGTGATATCGTAGAAAAAGCGCATTCGCGTGTTGCCAGCGTGCTCCGCGAAATGTCAGACGAACTAAAAACGGGAGAGAATCTGATAAAAATGCCGCATCACGGTGGATATAATGCCGATCCGTCGCTGCCAAGTGGTGCTTCCGACAACTCGTTAGCAACCTTGGTAGATGCCGCTTATGCAAAGTACTTCGTCATTTCAGTGGGAGATGGGAATTCTTATGGCCACCCTCACAGAGAAACGCTTGATATCATTAGCCAAGCGCTAGATACGAATGTGCAGGCACTTGATCGCTCTGCATATTATTTCCGGACCGACAAGTGTGGCAATGTGGTCTTTACTTCGAACGGCAAAAAGATTACGCCTGTTAACTAACCAAAGCAGCGGATGCTCTGTAGGCATCCGCTGCTCGTAAATGTGCCTGTAATTCCTGCTCGAATTCGTACAAAAATAAATTTGCAAAAAGGGCCGCTAAGATTT
>CAZIPP010000079.1:0-6905 GCA_964541215.1 uncultured Oscillospiraceae bacterium | reverse complement strand
AAATCCGTCCGGACATGGCCCGTTTCACCACCATGACGGTGTTTCCGGACTGCCCGCTGGCAGAAGACGTGGCGGAAGGACGTTTTGTGGAATCCGGGGAACTGGAAAACCTCATTGAAGAAAAGTTACTTTTCACACCCACGCCAATAACTAAAAATAGCCGGTGTCCCGTCAAATCATGACAGGGCATCGGCTAAATCCTCTTTTTTGTTTTTGGGTGGACTCTTCCGTTCGAAGATGGCAGCCACTTCCTGATATACATTCTCTGTATTTGCGCGCAACAAATAAACTGTGCTCAGGCCATCACAGATATATTCCAGATTCTCCTGGCTCCGTAGAACCATTGCCTGCTTTTGCTTCCTTTTATATACCCTTGCAAGCCTCTCTCACAGGGAGTTGTTTGCAGGAACCCTTTTATCGTGTAGGAAGAGAAGTTCGCTTTCTTTGTACTCTCTCAGCCGGACATATAGGTTATATCCTTCCCGATAATACTCACTGGGCGGATTATTCTCATATTCTTCCTGGGCTTTATCCAGAATGGAATCATATCTGGATTCAAAGCCTGCCACTTTGGATGGTTCAAGTTCTCCCTTCTCTCCCAAACCATTTCGATAATGGAGCATTTTACGAAATAACTCATGCATCTGTTGATTCCAGGTGAGCTCAGGCTCATTTTCTTTACTGCCAATCAGATATCTGCAGTCGTGCTGGGTGCATTCCTGATGTCTTGTTCCATACCTATAAAAGGTACGGTCGTGATCGTGCACCACAGTACCCACATAATCTTCTAAAGGCGTACCTTTTATTCCCTCATGCCCTTTTTTCTCCCTCCCAATATACATGGCTGCATCCCCCGTCGCAGATGCAAGGATAAGAACCTGTGCACTTTTGCCGTTTACATTTGCATTCGTAAAATCTGCATTCATGACAGGAGCGGACATAAGTCTCTTTATGATTTCCTGTTTCTCCGGTTCCGCTTTCTGTGAGAATTCTTTGCACAGGCTGTTTACCATTCCGTCAGATATTTCCACTTTGCCACCGGTCAGTTCACAAAGAAGCTTCCTTATTTTCCCATGAGAAACATTACACTCATTGCTGAGCAGGAAAGCAAGAGCTTTTATGCTTCCATCATAATTTACTTCATTGGTATATCCTTCCGGAAACGGAGCATGCACACGTGCACCGGTAATACGGCTACGATATTCCTTCGTGGTATATTCGATTACTTTTACAGACATCTCGACAATCACTCTCTGCTTGCGGATGATCTTCCCCGTCTCATAATAATTAGGGCTGTCCACATATTTTTCCGGAGCAGGGATTTCATGTGTTTCTGTAGGAACATGTTTTTTACGGCAGTGACCTTTATGCCCCGGCTGACCGCCCGGCTTCCGTTCTGTTTTTTCCCGGCTGTTCGGAATTTTTTTCCTCTTCGGTCCCTGAAGGGATGACGGGATGGAAGAGTTCTCGAAGTCCATGTTTACCTGAGCAGTTAGTTTTCGGTTCAGTTCCTTTAATTCTTCCACTTCCGTCTGCACGGCATAAAGCGTCACCTGCTGCTCTTTCCATTTATCATGCCACTGGTCGCGTGAAGCTTCAGCCCGAAAAGCACGTTCTGTCATTTCAGACAGACTGTGTGCTGCTTTGGATAATGCTTTTTTATGCTCTTTTTCGATATCATCAAAAACCTGCATCCAGTTATTCCGCATGTTTATGACATCCTGATGTGCAGCAGCAATTTCCTTCTTCTGTGCTGCAATGATACGATCTTTCTCCCGCAGCTGCCTTTTGTAGTCTTCCTTCATGGAACGATAGGCTTCGCCTGATTTGTATGCTTGTACCTGAGCCCTCAGGGCTCTTACTTCGTACTGGAGAGCTGAAACATACTTGAAATTTATCTTCATGGTAAATCTCCCTGCCGTGAAAGGATAACGTGGTAAAACTCTGCCTATGGTTCCTTAGGAAGATCGGAAAATATCGTCCGAAATTCTTCCAGCAGCTCCTGCTGGCTCATACAGATTTTTTCCAGTTTTTCGCTTTCTTTTGCAAGACCGTTTCCGGCATCAGCCAGCTTCTTCTTCTGGTCTTCCAGGATTTTAATCTTTTTCTCGAGAGAACGGATCTGGCCCTTTTGGGCATCAATCAGTTCTGCCTGCGCCTGAATTTCCATTTCCATACAACGGACCATTTCATTCCAGTTTTCCCATAACGATTTGTTGTTGTTCATGTGTAAATTTCCGTCCTTTTTTTGATACTAAAAGTATACCATAAACAACAGTAAAAAGCGAATTTGGTCCAGAACAGCTTTCGTCATTTTGACGGTGGATAACTCCGAAGGAATATAGTGGATGGGTGGAAAGCAATATCAAAAAACATGGAAATCGGAGGTTGTCAGACCGTAATAAAAACAGTTATACACAAGAGAACAGAGCACTGAAAAGTTGTCCACTTAAAGTGCTCTGTTCTCTTATATACTGTCGATAAACATTTTTTTATTTTCAGCGATTTTACCAATAATTTATTTTAAGAGGTCATTGGCGTGGGTGTGAAAAGTAACGAAGAAAAAATCGTTCTGGAAAACATCAATCTGCACATATAGACAAGGTGTTTGTAACTGTAGTATAATAAAAAAAAGATGGGTTCTGCAGAAACAGAACGACATGTAAAGCAAAAAATTTATATATAAATCTGAAAGCTGAAGGAGTGAGAAAATGAAACGTGTAAGTATGTTCAAAAAAGTAATGTCTGTACTTGTGATTTTCACCCTGCTGATTACGTACATGCCAGATACCTTTGGCACCAGTGCGTATGCTGCAGCAGGTGCCGAAGATGGCCAGGTGGAGTATGAGGGTGATACCAACAGTTTAACAGAAGGCGATACTTATACTATCGAGGTCAGTAAGACCATTGAGGCAGTAGAGGGAATGGAAAACTATTTCGATATTACTTTGAAGACTGCAACCCACAAACAATACGTGGACATGTCGACAGATGTTATTATCGTTATGGATATTTCCAATACCATGAACCATGAGCCGGAAGCCGGATCCGGAACCAAGCTGGATCAGGCGAAAGCGGCAACCAACCAGTTTATTAAGTCATTCGCAGAAGACACCAGCATTTCTGATAAACGGCAGGTTGGTGTGGTAACCTTCAACCAGAATGCACAGGTGGCGGTTCCCCTGCAGGAAGCCAATGACATCAATGACTATGAGTATAACTTCCAGGAGCGAGTCAATGCCATTACTGCTCCAAATACACCAGATGAAATCAAGTTTACAAATATAGAAGGCGGACTTCAGCTGGCCAATAATATTCTCAGTAAGTCTGAGGCCAAATACAAGTTTGTCATTCTGCTTACTGACGGTTTCCCTTCAACATACATTGAGAGCAATATAACCAGTACGGAGATAATATATGGTTACAGCACATACATGTCCAATATTTCCAAATACAGCTCCTGGAACCAAAACTATGTAGGAAAGAAGGCTGATGGTACATTGAAAAACCCGGGATACATGGCCAATGTAGAGTTGAAGAAAGTATGTCATTACGGTGTTGACTACAGTGACTATGCTGCACAGAGATCACAGGCTGTAGCGGCAAGCATGAAAGAAAACGGAATGAATATTTTCTCCGTAGGTATTGATATTGGCGAACTGAGCATTTCCAACTATCTGAATGTTCATGCAGGGAAAACGTTCACTACGGTAGATACCAATGGTATAGGAGACAGTTATGCAATCGGTACCAGTTATATAGAATGGCTGCGTGACAGCATTGCAGGCGGATCAGTGCTTACAGATGCGTCCAGCAGATATGCTGCGGGTGACAGTGCAGAACAGCTGGCAACTGCATATGCGAATATTCTGAGCATCATTAAACAGGCTACGGAAATCACCACGCGCAAATTTTACACACTGGATCCTATGAGCGATGTGGCAGAGTTCGTTGGTTTCTATGATAAGACAGGTGAATTATCTGCCACTCCAACCAGTCTGACTGGTGAAGCTCAGCTCAATGCAGAAAACACTGCGGTTTACGGCGGAAGCGGAAATGCAGACCAGATTAACTGGAATATGCTTCAGTCCGGCTACACCATAGATGGTGATAATCTGGTATTTACGCTGAAGTACCGTGTACGGCTGAAAAACGAAGCAGCCGATTTTACATGGGAAAAAGACTATGAAATGAACAAAAAGACAACCTTGAATTATTCTCAGGCGTACGAAGATACTGGAGATGATGTGCCGGATGGAACGGGTACACTGGAGTACCCTGTTCCAAAGACGAAAGGGTATAAAGGGTCGCTGAAGTTCAAAAAAACCGATGCGGACACCGGCGAGGCGCTGGAAAGTGTAGAATTTATTCTGAGACATTTTGGTGAAAGCTGTTCCGTATGCAGCGGTGATGCCAGCATTGCTGACAGAAAGATGCTGACAGATGCCAACGGATATGTATCCCTGGATAATATTCCTTCTGGGCACGAATACTGGCTCATTGAAATTGAACCGGATGAATATGCTCCTACTCACAACCGTACTGTGATTGTGTCCTACGGCGATACATATATCGGAACAAAGACGGCAGACAATAAGCTGGTAAACGGCGTACTGGCCGGCAGCGAAGATTTTGTAATAGAAAACATGAAGGCAGAACCGGTTGAGCTGGAAATCCGTGCATCAAAAACCATGGACGGCAACAAGCCAAATGCTAAGGTATTCCAGTTTGAGCTGAAGGGAAACTGTGTGGACGAAACAGAACACCATGAAATTGCTGAAAACCAGGCCGACGGAAGCATTGTATTCAAACCAATTATCTATGACCAGGCCGGAACCTTTGAATACACTGTATCTGAAGTTACGGGAACAGATGTAATGAAGGTTTATGATGATACTGTTCATACGGTGAAAGTTGTTGTTACCAAGACCAGCTCCGGAGAAGCCTTTCAGGCGGCAGTCACTGTGGATGGAGAAGCTTATGGAACCTACACCGGTAAGGATAATGTTGTCGAAACCATTCAGGTAGGGGAATTTGTCAATATATCAAGAGAAGGCTGTTCCGCGGTACTGGAAGCACAAATGACGTATACTGGCCATACACTGAAGGACGATGAGTTTGAATTTAAAATTGAAGCAATTACTGAACATGCACCGCTTCCAAACAGTGAAGTTGCGAAGAACGCGGCGGACGGTACTGTAAAATTCGATTCGATTTCCTACAGCACCCCAGGTGTATATGAATACCTGATTTCTGAAATCAGAGGCAATGATAAATCTGTTGTATATGATACCGCTTCCTTTAAGGCCGTTGTAACCGTCACCGGTCCATATGACCTGACCAGCGACGAAAAGCTTCAGGCAAATGTGAAGTATTACGACATGACAGGAGAGGAAGTTAACGGGGCATCTTTCACCAATACAGACCGTCTCCTTCCGGAAATTTCCATGAAGGGATACAAGACACTGGATGGAATTGCTGCGAAAGCCGGTGCCTTCACCTTCATCTTCCAGAAAGTAGATGATGATGGTCAGCCTGTGGGTCAGGCGACAGAAATCAGCAATGGTGAAAACGGCGTGATTGATTTTGATGCCGTGCTGGCAGCTGAAGTGGAATCGCTTATTGAAAGCATAGATGATAGTGGTGTGGCGGCAGTTCGTAACTTCAGAATTTATGAAAAGGATGATTCTGAAGGAGAGATTACCTGTGACAGTACTGTTTATGAGCTGGAACTGGCAGCTTATGCACTGGAAGGACATCGTTTCTATCATCTGGAAGCATTGCTGCTGAAGATAAATGGTACAGAAACAGAAGCAATATTCCGTGTGCAGGATTCCTATGATGTAAAAGTTGAAGGTCCTGAAAGTGCACCACTGGTGAACTTTGTCAATGAATCCAGAACTGTTCTGAATCTGGAGGCGTTTAAGGAACTGGAATCCAATAAGGTTACCCTGAAAGCCGGAGATTATACATTTATTCTGAAAGATGCAGATGGAAATAATATCCAGAAAAAGACCAACGACGGAAATGGAAAAGTAACTTTCGATCCGATTGAATTTACCTCTGCAGATGTGGGAACGCACAGTTTCTTTATCTATGAAGAAGAAGGTACCAATGAGGACTTATTCTATGATGATTCTGTTTATACTGCTTCTGTAACAGTGGGATTTAATGATGACGGAAAACTGACAGTATCGGAACTGACCATAATTGATGAAAATGACCAGTCCGTCTCAGAAATGAAATTTGTCAATAAGGATCTGATACCAACTTACCTTCACATCCATGCGAAGAAATCTGTAAATGGTGAGATTCCGACTGTGGCACAGGAATTCAGTTTCCAGCTGTTTGACGGTTCCGGAAATCCGGTTGGAGAACCGGTTCATAATGTACATGAGGCTGTAAGCTTCCCTGAAATTGAGTTCACAGAAACTGGAACTTTCGTATATACCGTAAAGGAAGTTATTCCTGATAGTGCCAGTGGAGACAACAATTATACCTTAAATGGTATGACCTATGATACATCGGAATTCAAGATTGTGGTTGAGGTTGCCGATGAAGACAATGACGGTATACTGGAAAAGTCCGTGAAAGTGAACGGCACGGAGGTTTCTGCAGAGCATAACACCATCAATGTGGGAGAATTCAAGAACCTGTACCATGCAGATTCTGTGAAAGTGATTCTGGGAGGAACTAAGACTCTGAATAACAGTAAGCCTGGTCTGAATCAGTTCAGCTTCAGCATTATCGCGCTCAATGGTGCACCTGCACCAGCAATGGATAAATGGGTGGTGCAGAATGATGCTGACGGAAACTTCAGTTTTGGTGAAATTGAGTTCACAGAAGCCGGAACTTACGAGTATACCGTCCGGGAAGTGCTTCCTGAAGGCGCTGGTGAAGAAAAC
>CAZIPP010000078.1:0-7209 GCA_964541215.1 uncultured Oscillospiraceae bacterium | reverse complement strand
CAAACTGAAAAACCGTGTCAAAATAGTCCAAAGGACTATTTTGACACGCTGAAAAGGACGATATCCTCGGATATCGTCCTTTAATATTTTAATCATCACGAGGTGATACCTCAATATGCCGCAGGCATACATCATTTTGCACCGGCAATACATCATTTTCCCGTCAGGGAAAACATCATTGGGAATTGGTCATAGGAATATGACCAATTCCCCTATTTTTGTTATCTTTCTTCTCTGAAATAGGAAAGTCCAAGAGCGGTGGGACCCTGATTCTCCTTTTTCTTTCGCAGGCTGACAACGATCAGCACAGCGATGGTGACCAGATATGGCAACATCTTGAAGATCTCCTGAGAGCTTCTTGTAAGATTGGGTATGTAGAAATACAGCCAGAACAGCACGCCAAACAGGTAAGAACCCCAAATGGCGTTTTTGGGTTTCCATGTGGCAAAGATGACAAGCGCAACAGCCAGCCAGCCCAGCTTCTCGATGCTGCCATCGTTTGCCCAGGTGCCCTTGATATAGTCCATAACATAGTACAGACCGCCAAGACCGGTTATTGCGGCGCCGCCGCAGGTGGCAAGATACTTATACTTTGTAACATTGATGCCCGCAGCATCGGCAGTCGCAGGATTCTCACCCACAGCGCGAAGGTTAAGTCCCACGCGGCTTTTGTTAAGGAAATACTGGCAGCAGATGGCAATGATTATGGCCAAATACACCATAAAACCATAGGAGAACAGCGCCTTACCGATGAACCCCATCTCAGCAAGAGCAGGGATATTTGCCCTGAACGCCGAGGACGTGGTAGCAACGGATATCTGACCAACACCGCCGGCCAGCTTGTTCAACGAACCGCCGAAGAAGTTTGCAAAGCCGGAACCAAAGATGGTCAGTGTAAGACCGGTAACGTTCTGGTTGGCTCTGAGGGTGATGGTAAGGAAGCTGTATACCAGTCCGCCAAGGGCAGAAGCTGCCAGAGCGCATACCATGGAAATTATCAGGCACACAGCCGGGATGGGATCTGCCGCCATGGACTCATAGGCAAAGGCTCCCATCAGACCAACGATACCGCCAAGATACATTATGCCGGGAACGCCAAGGTTGAGGTTACCGGATTTCTCTGTGATTATTTCACCGGTAGCGCCAAAAAGGATAACTGTGCCGAAAACGACGGCAGCCTGAATAAGAGAAACAAGTTGTGTCATTTCGCAGCCTCCTCCTTTTCACCCTTTTTCCGGAATATGAGTCTGTAATTGATAAAGAACTCGCTGCCGAGGATGAAGAACAGGATAATGCCCATTATCATCTCAGAAGCATAGTCGCTGAGGTTATACTGGGAAGCTATCTGTATGGCACCTTTTTCCAGGAATACCAGCAGGAAAGCTATAAGCACCATCACAAAGGTATTGAATTTTGCAAGCCATGCAACGATTATCGCCGTAAAGCCTCTGCCCCCGGCAGTGGAGGTGGAGATGGTGTGGCTCGCGCCGGAAACGGCGATGAAACCCGCAAGACCGCATACCGCGCCGGAAACCAGCATCGTGCGGATATACACCTTTGATACGCTGATGCCGGCATAGCGGGCAGTATTATGGCTGTCGCCCACAACGGTGATCTCGTATCCGTGCTTGGTATAGCGCAGATAAATGAACATTCCAATGGTCAGCGCCACAACAAGAATGACGTTAAGACCGTAAGCCTGTCCAAACACCTCGGGGAACCAGCCTGCTCTGGAGGACTGATTGATAATGCCTACCGAGTTGGAGCCATAGGGGTTTTCCCACAGCGCAACGAAGTAGCTGGTAAGCTGGATAGCCACATAGTTCATCATAAGGGTGAACAGAGTCTCATTGGTGTCCCATTTGGACTTAAACAGAGCCGGAACAAGACCCCATACCGCACCGGCAATGATGCTTACAACGGCCATAAGCACCAGCAGAACACCGGTGGGGATGCTGTTTCCCGCGTAGATCATGCAGGCAGCGGTGGCGATGCCGCCAACCAGTATCTGACCCTCTGCACCAATGTTCCAGAACTTCATTTTGAACGCGGGCGCCAGACCAACGCCGATACACAACAGCATCATGGCGTCGCGAATGGTGACCCAGCTGCGTTTTCCTGTGCCAAAGGCACCCTCAAACATGGAAACATATACTTTCAGCGGATTGAGCTTAACAATTGCGTAAATTATGAATGCACATACGATAAGCGCCGCCACGATGGAGGCTATCCTGATCCCCCATGCTTTGACCGCAGGCATACTGTCGCGCTTTGCAAGGCGGACGAAAGGTTCTTTTGTTTTGCTTTGCATTATCACTCGTCCTCCTTTACAAGATTTGTCATAAGCAGACCGACTTCTTCCTTGGTGGTGGTCCTGCCGTCAACTATTCCATTGACCTTGCCGGAGCACAGGACCAGTATCCTGTCGCACAGTTCCAGCAAAACGTCCAGATCCTCACCGACGTAAATAACCGCGGTACCTTTCTTTTTCTGCTCATTGAGCAGATCGTAAATGGCGTAGGATGTGTTGATATCCAGACCGCGGACTGCATACGCAGTCATCAAAACATTGGGATTTGCTGCCAGCTCACGACCTACCAGAACTTTCTGGACGTTGCCGCCGGACAGTCGTCGAATGGGTATCTTGTCAACGTCGGGAGCTTTAACATCCAACTGATGTACAACATCCTCTGCCAGAGCTTTGGAAGATTTTTTATCGGTAAATGGGGACAGACCCATCTGATAATTCTTCAGCAGCATATTTGCGGCGATGTTCAGATCGCCTACCAGACCCATGCCAAGACGGTCTTCGGGAACAAATGAAAGCGCCACACCAAGACGGCTTATCTTCAAAGGAGACATGCCTATAAGCTGCACCTCAGCGTCATCGTCGGGACGGATATATTTTATGGAGCTGCCCGGAGCCGCCTTCTGCAATCCGGCAACAGCTTCAAGCAGTTCTTTCTGACCACATCCGGAAATACCGGCAATGCCAAGTATTTCACCGCTTCTGGCTTCAAAGGATACATTGTCCACAGCCTTAATTCCGTCGGAATTGTAACAGGTCAGGTTTTCGACCTTTATCCTCACCTTGGGATCGACAGGTTCAGGTCTGTCTATGTTCAGCTCAACAGCGTGACCAACCATCATATCGGTCAGTTCCTGCGGATCAGTATTACAGGTCTCCAGCACGCCCACAAATTCGCCCTTGCGAAGAACCGCTACCCGGTCGGATATATCCATGACCTCATGGAGCTTGTGGGTGATGATGATTATGGACTTATTGTCCTCCTTCATATTACGCATTACGGCAAACAGCTTGTTTGCCTCCTGCGGAGTAAGAACGGCGGTGGGCTCGTCCAGTATGAGCACATCAGCTCCGCGATACAGGACTTTAACGATCTCCAGAGTCTGCTTCTGGGAAACGGACATATCATAGACTTTCTGGTCAGGATCCACATCAAAACCATACTTATCGCATATCTCTTTGACCTTTGCAGCGATAGCTTTTCTGTCCAGTCTTCCTTTTTCGTTCATGCCAAGAGCAATGTTTTCCGCAGCGGTAAAAACATCGACCAGCTTAAAATGCTGATGGATCATGCCAATGCCGAGATCAAACGCATCCTTGGGGCTGCGAATGGTAACAGGATCGCCGTTGACATATATCTGACCGTCGTCCGGATAATAAATGCCCGAAAGCATATTCATCAGCGTGGTCTTGCCACTGCCGTTTTCGCCCAGCAGCGACAGTATCTCGCCTTTTTTGATATCAAGACTGACCTTATTGTTGGCAACGACAGAACCAAAGACTTTGGTGATGTTTTCCATGCGGATAGCACAGGAGCGGTCCAAGCAAGTCACCCTTTCTCTTTTTCTTAATAGCTTATATTTTACCATATATGTTTACAATTCACAATTATTATTTATATTGTTGTTGCCTTATTATTTTAAATCTGGTATCATGTACCCCGCAACAAATAACAAGGAAGATAAATATATGGATAAAAACAAATCAATGACTCTTGACCTGACAGAAGGCAAGGTCGCTCCCCTTCTCATCAAATTTTCCATTCCCTTTGTGATCGCCAACGCACTGCAAACACTGTACAGCACCGTTGACATGGTCATTGTCGGTCAGTTCGTGGGCAGTTCCGGCGTTTCCGCCATATCCATCGCAGGTCAGCTGGTGTGGCTGCTTACCTGTCTTGCCATTGGTTATTCCAGCGGCGGTCAGGTGGTCATCGCTCAGCTGATAGGCGTCAAGGACTATGACGGAGTTAAAAAGGCTATCGGCACCCTCTTTTCCACCATCGCAATACTGGCTGTTATCTTTACGTTCCTTGGCATCATCCTTTCAAGACCTCTGCTGAATCTCCTCAGCACTCCTGCCGAAGCTATGGATCAGGCCATGGATTATATGATAATCTGCTCAGTTGGCATGATTTTTACCTATGGATACAATACCGTATCCGCTATCCTTCGCGGTATGGGCGACTCCAAGAGACCTTTGTACTTCATCGCCATCGCCTCTGCCATAAACGTGGTCCTTGATGTAGTCTTTGTAGGTCCTCTGAACATGGAAGCTGCCGGCGCTGCCTATGCTACCATAATCGGTCAGGCTGTGAGCTTCATAGTATCCCTTATTTATCTTATCCGCAAAAAAGAAAGCTTCGGCTTTGACTTCAAGCTCAAAAGCTTTGCCATTGACCCCTCCATGCTCAAAACACTTACGAAGCTCGGTATGCCCATGGCGTTCCAGACCATGTCCATCAACATCTCCATGCTGTTCATAACCAGATTTGTCAACACCTATGGTCTTGTAGCATCCGCTATTTACGGCGCAGGCAACCGTCTGCACGGTCTGATGTTTATTATCACCGGCTCTATGCAAACAGCAGGCGCTTCCATGGTAGGTCAGAACTACTCCGCAGGAAAGCTGGACAGAGTAAAGGAGACCTTCAGGGTTTCCATGATTCTGACCTGTGGATTTGCCGCCTTTGCCATTGCGCTGGTGCTCATATTCCCCGAAGCCTGTTTCAGCATTTTCACTTCCGACCCGGAAGTTCTTGCTATGGCTCCCCAATACGCATGGGTAATTGCCGCATTCTTTGTGACCTTTGCTCTGATGACACCGTCACTTGCCGTTATCACCGGTCAGGGTCATGCTTCACTGAACTTCGCCATCGCCATGGCAGACGGCGTTATCGTCCGCATACTGCTTAGCCTTTTCCTTGCTAATGTGGCAGGTATGGGTCTCTGGGGCTATTTCTGGGGCAATGCTCTTGCCGGTTTCGTATCGGTGATCTGGGGCAACTTCTATTATCTCAGCGGACGCTGGAAAAAGCGTAAAGCCCTTGTTTAGTCAGTATATTTCAGGCGCGTATCTTTATCAGATGCGCGCCTTTTTTATTGACAAAACCATTCGCGTTTTATATAATTTGTATAGAATTGAAAATAATTGGAGGTACATATGGATACTAACAAGAAAGCTCCTGAAGAAATGGAAGTAAACGGTCCCGGTCTGGCCGGAATGGAAATGGGCAAAAATGTAGGTACCGGCAACGCTTCTTATGAAGAATGGCTTGGAACACCTCCGGAATTTGACCATATCGATGTGGAACTGGAAGCCGATGTTATCGTCTGCGGTGCAGGTCTTGCCGGCGTCAGCGCCACCAGAGCCGCCACCGAAGAAGGCGCTTCCGTTATCCTTTTTGAAAAAACCGGCAAGATCCAGTGCCGCTTTGGTGATATCGGTGTTGTGGGCAGCAAGATCGCCATCGACAACTGGGGACGCGACGGCAGCGAATACAAGGAAGAGATCGTTGCTTCCTTTATGAAGGATTCATCCTTCTGGCCCCGTCAGCGCATCATCAAATACTGGATAGACAACTGCGGTGCCGCTGTTGACTGGTATGTGGGCGCCAAGGAAGACATTTATATCGCTCCCACCACCACCGCCCCCATTCCCGAAGGTACCGAATGCTGGATCCAGCCCGCCCGTTATCCCGGTCCCGAGCACTACGATCCCCGGGAAGAATACTATCCCTGCTATCAGATAACCGTCCAGCTGCGTCCCGATCAGGCTCCCGTGCTGAAGGCTGCTTACGACAAAGCTTACGACACCGGTCTGGTACAGACTTATTTCACCACCCCCGTCAAAAAGCTCCTTCGCGGAGATGACGGACGTGTTTACGGCGTTATTGCTCAGAGCTACGATGGCAAGGTCTACAAAGCCACAGCCAAAAAGGGCGTTATTCTGGCTACCGGGGACTATTCCGGCAACCTTGATATGCTGTATCACTATGTACCCTGGGCAAGAGTCAACCCCACCATGTTCACCGCTGTTGACCCCGAAGGCAACGTGGCAGACACCGGAGACGGTCACCGTATGGGTATGTGGATCGGCGCTCAGATGGAGCGTGGTCCTCACGCACCCATGATCCACAATATGGGCGGTCCTCTCGGCGTTGCGGCTTACCTGCAGCTCAACAACAACGGCGAACGTTTCTATAACGAAGACGTGTTCGGTCAGCAGGTTGAGAACCAGCTCACCGTTGCTCCCGACCATGTGCTTTGGCAGATATTTGATGCTGCATGGCCCGAACAGCTGCCCTATATGTCCGCGGGTCACGGCTCCATCTGCCTGACTTATGACCCTGCCGATGTGGAATCCGGCAAGATGAGCAGCGCTCTCGGTCAGGCTGACGGCTACATTGCCATCGACGGCGTTGAAAAAGCCGCTGCCACAGGTCAGGTCATCAAAGCCGACACCATCGAAGAACTGGTTGAAAAAATGGGCATCCCCAAAGAGACCGCTCTTGCCAGCATCGAACGCTACAACGAGCTGTGCCGCAAGGGTCACGACGACGATTTCGGCAAGATGCCTTCCCGTCTGTTCGCTCTTGAAAACGCCCCCTACTACGCTGCCAAGCTTACCGCCGCACCTCTGCTGGTGTGCATGAGCGGTCTGGAAAGCGACCACAACGCCCACTGCATGGACGCCGATGGGCACTGGGTCGAAGGTCTTTACGTCTGCGGCAATGTTCAGGGCGGTCGCTTCGCCATCGAATACCCCACCACTGTTCCCGGTATGAGCCACTCCATGGCGCTGACCTATGGTCGCCTTGCCGGCATGAACGCTGCAAAGGGAATATAACAAAAAAGAGCTGCCTGCAGGCAGCTCTTTTTTGTTAGGGGTTAGCGTTTAGG
>CAZIPP010000077.1:0-7231 GCA_964541215.1 uncultured Oscillospiraceae bacterium | reverse complement strand
GACGGTGTTATCGTTGAGCCCATGGCTCTGACTGCCATGATCCTTGGTAAGTAATGATTATAATTAAGACCCGCCATTTTGGGCGGGTCTTTTTGTTTATCTTAGATTCTCATTGCAACAGAGTATGCATCGTAGATAGCGTTGCGCATATTGCCTGCCGCATGGCAGTCACCAATAGTATAGAACTCGGGAGCGCAGCCATGGAAAGCGATGGCACTGTCGCGGTTGGGCTCCATACCGCCGGATACTACAACATCATCGCACTCGAGAACGACTTCGTTGCCGTCTTTATCGGTGAGGTAAACCTTACCCGGCTCGATTTTGGTGGTGGTAGCGCAGCGATAATGCTTAACACCGCTCTTGACAGACAGTTCGTTCACGTTGCCGCGTTCACGGATGGGGTTAAGCTCATAAGCCACGATATTCTTACGGCTAACTTCCACGACCTCGTGACCTGCTCTTGCCAGATATATAGCAGCTTCGGCAGCAGTTGATGCACCGCCCACGACAACTACCTTTTTGCCAAGCTCAGCTTCACGTCCAAACACATCAATGGCGTTCCATCTGGCAGTTTCTGCGCCCTCGATCTTGGGAGCCTTGGCAGTTGCACCGGTTGCAGCAATGACAACATCATAACCTTCGGCTTCTATCATTTCGGGGGTAGCTTCTGTGTTAAGGTGGACTTCAATTTCGTTTTTGGCAACCTGATTGAGAAGGAATTTCCAGTAGCGTGTAAGTCTCCACTTGAAGTCGCAGTCTCTGGTGAGCTTTATCTGACCGCCAAGGCTGTCGGACTTTTCGTAGATAACGGGAGTATGTCCTCTTTCCTTGAGCCAAAGAGCAGCCTTTATACCGCCGGGACCACCGCCGATGATGGCAACCTTTTTAAGCTTCTTAACAGGCTCTATCATCTTGCCAACGCGGTATTCCATTCCCATTTCGGGGTTGATGGTACAGTGGCTCATCCACTCTCCCTGCCAGCTTACGCCTCGGCAGGCGTGGCACAGGATACAGGGGTTCAGGTCTTCTCCCCTGCCTTCCTTGAGTATCTCACCAAGGTTTTCGTTGGCAAGGAACATATGACATGACAGGATGATATCTGCCTTGCCGGAGCCTATCACATCGTCCAGCTTGTCAAGATCCATATATGGAGTGGAAACAGCGATGGGTGTCTTAACGCCAAGGGCTTTAAGCTCGGCAGCCTGATCTGCGCCGGGACAGCAGTCACACTCGTCTTCCATCAGTCCGTCGCCCATGGCGCTGCGGATATTCAGAATGTCGATATAGGGTTCCATGGCAATGAGCCACTTGGCTGAATCTTCCATGCTCATGCCGCCGCCAAAGGGACCTCCGCCTATAGGCGCTCCGCAATAGAAGATGAAGTCATCGCCCAAAGCTTTGCGAAGACGACCAAAGAAATAGTGGGAGAAACGCAGACGATTTTCTTCGCTGCCGCCAAATTCGTCGGTACGATGGTTGGTCTTTTCGTTATAGAACTGGATGCAGTATTCGGTCGGGATCATTGCAGCGTCAAAGCCCATATTCTTATAGAACGCGCAGCGCTCGATAACCGCGTCTATGTATTCGTCCATGGCTTCCTTATCGAAGTACCTTGTTTTGGTTGCCTGCATACCGATACCGAACATATTGGGTTCCTGACCCTCGGGACCGATAAGGGAACCAAAAGCGTATTCCAGACCGCTGTCTGCCATGGCTCCGCCGCCAAAGGGACCGGGTCCGGGACCTCCGGGACCACGCTGGGGCTCATTTTCGTTAACAGTATAGTTGGTGTCGAGATCGAGCATCAGGGAAGTACATAGCTTGCCGCCATAGAAATGGACCATATGGCAGAAATGGGAGAAATAGTTCTGCGCACCCTTGTCGTATCTGTCGTACATGGCAAAGTGACCGGTGTCCCAGCCGCCCATGGTACGCTGATAGTCATTGGCAAGGTCGTGGAAAAGCAGAAATGCCGCGCCGTTTTTAGCAAGAGAGCAATAGAAGCTGACCACAGGATCTGCGGGATAGGATTCGGGTCCCTGCAGGAAGTGAGGCTGGGCAGTGGGGTACGCAAAGCGGGTCTTGAGAAGGGTATTTCGCACCTTCAGGGGTTTTGTAAGGTTCTGATATTTGATCGCCATTTTATCATTCCTTTCTTTGTTTCTTCACAAATATCATACCATGAGCATAATTTCTATGCAACCAAAAAAATACAAATCGTTCAGTTTTTGATTCCCATATAAAATAGATAAATGAAACGATTCGGAAAAAATCAGCTGATAATAGTGGAGATTTTTGTTGGTTATTCACGCTTTCGATGGCTCCGCCTTGCTTGACATTGCTCCAAATTAGTGCTAATATTACTAACAGAATTATGGATGATAAAATAAGATTCGTGTGCAAACATGACTGATTATTGTCCAAACAAATTATTTACATATTGGAGGACACTTTACTATGGCTAGACCTTTGGCTGATTATGTCAAGCTGCCCAGCTTTGACGAGTACAAAGAATGGTTCAAGGCTTTTGCCGACATGAAGCGCGAAGACGGCATTCTGCAGATCACCTGGAAGACCAACGATGGTCCCATGCACCACAGCGGCATGTCTCATCGTGCAATGAGCCAGCTGACCAGAATCATCTCCCTCGACCACGAGAACGAGATCATCATCTACACCCACATTGGCGACAACTGGATGATCGAGTCCGATGCCAACGGTTGGGAAACCTATTCCGAACTGCCCCGTCAGCGTTTCGAGCATCAGTACTTTGATGATACCAACCTCATCAAGAACATGATCTTCGACCTCGACGTACCCACCATCGGCGCACTGCCCGGCCCCGGCTTCCACTGGGATTCCGCTTTCCTGTGCGACGTTACCATCTGCACCGAAGACACCAGAATCGAAGTTCCCCACGCTCAGGGCGGTCTGGTTCCCGGCGACGGCATGGGTCTGATGTTCCAGCATTACCTCGGCACCAAGAGAGGTAACTACTACATGATGACCACCCGTCAGGTCAACGCTCAGCAGATGCTCGACTGGGGTCTCGTCAGCGAAGTCGTGCCCAAGGGCAAGGCTGTTGAAAGAGCTTGGGAAATCGCTCGTATGTGGAAGCGTATGTCCTACGAAAACCGCTGCATCATGTCCGATCTGGCAAAGCGTCCTCTGCAGAAGCTGCTTGTTCAGGACCTCAAGCTGCACACTGTTTCCGAACAGTATGGCTCCATGCTCCGTGTTGCTGCCGGCGAACTGGGCGACGAAAACTCCTCCCAGCAGGACGAAAAGTACATCAGCCGCGTAAACGACTGGCGTTATGCTACCGAAGAAATGATGAAGCCCCAGACCTTCGAATCCTGGGACTCCATGCCTGCTAATGCAGCTGCTTGGTTCAAGAAGGTTGAAGCTGGCGAAATCGAGAACCCCTATGTTTTCGAGCACAGCAACGAGCCCGATTGGTACAACGCATTCTAATTTACCCTTTAATATTTTAAAGACCACCGAGAAATCGGTGGTCTTTTTTTAGTCTGGCTTAAATTATTATAAAGTGATATATCTTTCACTTTCTTCTTGACACTTACCTTAGGTAAGAATGTATACTCTCTGTGAGGTGATTGATATGAAAAGGCTCATAACTACGTTTTGCTATATATTGATAAGTATTTCGGTATTCTTTATCTGTGATTTTTTCAATCAGTCAATACACTACAACGATTGTGAACTTACTCGTTATTCCTGCTTTTATACTATGGATGACCCCAACACGTTGTTCTATTACCATTTCAAGTCTCAATTGGAAGATATGAGCATCATACCTGTGCTGGATGGAGATTTCAGCTGCCAAATCACTTTCAGCGGAGAAGATGTGTTTGAGCTTTACTGCACATGGCAGGATCCCGATGATCCTTTGCGGAAGATAACTTTCCATTGTTCTCCCCATGACGTACTAGACCTTTATCCTGAGTTTGACAGCAGATTTTATCACGGAGTCTGGCTGAAAGCCTTGCGGGATACTTTTATCAATTCTCAAGACAGCAGGCTATATAATATCAAAAGCGGAGAACTATACTACAGCATTTCGACAACTAATGTTTCTGAAAGTGAAGTCGCTTCACTATTACGTTTTGTTGCTAAAAACAATCCTGATCTGTCCAAAATAAAACCAGGCGATGGTATGTTCCCCATCGAGCGGTACGCAAATTACGAAGGTCTTGAGGAAGCTATCCGGGATGAAACCTTTGGCAGATATATTCCCGATATTCCAATTGACTTTATATCGGGACAAAGAGAGTACAGTTATCTTGATTGTGAAAACGGTTGGCTTATAGACGAAATGCATCTTATTTACAGATCGGGTCTGAAGGAGTGTACTGTTTATATCTCTCTACGAGACACCTGGGGTAAAAACGGCTTTGCCGGGTCGGTTATCGAACGCAAGGAGCTTGATTTGAACTCTGTTGCAAAGCATATCAACACCAATGTCAAAGGCACAAAACAATGGATAAGCCTTGGAGTATATTCAGGAGATGTTTTTGTTCACATCGAAGCAGAAGGCTTCGAGCCGGAAGAAGTTTTGCAAATGCTTGAATCAGTAAAGCAATAATTTTACCCCCTTGGATACGCTCATCCATAGGGGGTAAATCATTAATTATTTTCAGTTTTCAAAGAATACCTTTGCAGCCTTGAAGTTCATATAAGCATCCAGCTTGGAAACCACTTCCCAAGGTGCGTGCATGGACAGAACGGGTACGCCTACATCAACAGTGTCTACGTTGCGGTTTGCCATTATCATGGCAACGGTGCCGCCGCCGCCCTGATCTACCTTGCCCAGCTCGCCGGTCTGCCAGACAACTCCGCCGTCATCAAACATCTTGCGAAGCTTAGCCATCAGTTCTGCGGAGGCATCGGAGGAACCGGACTTGCCGCGGGAACCGGTGTATTTGCAGACATTGATGCCGTAATTGGCTCTGGCGTTGTTGCGGCGGTCGGAAACTTCGGGGTAGTTGGGATCGTAAGCATTTGAAACATCGCAGGAAAGGCAGGTGGAATTGCGCAGGCAGTGATTGGGATTTGCTCCCTGAGCAGCGCAGATATCTTCAATGAAGGTATCGAATTCATGGCTTTCCATGCCGCTGACACCCATGGAGCCTATCTCTTCCTTATCGGCAAGAGTTACCACAGCTGTCTTTTCAGGTACGCCAATGTTAAGCAGACCTTCCAGTGCAGCGTAAGCACAAACACGGTCGTCGTGTCCGTAAGCGCCGATGAAAGAACCGTCAAGACCGACAGCTCTGGCTTCAAAGGCAGGAACAAGGGTAAGCTCTGCAGAAAGGAAGTCTTCCTCGACCATACCATACTTTTTGTTCAGGATGCTCATGACAGCCAGCTTTACGCGGTCGGAGCCTTCGCCTTCCAGAGGTCTGGAACCGAGAAGAACATTCAATGCTTCACCGGCGATGCCTTCTGCCAGAGATTTTTTCATCTGGTCACCTGCAAGGTGGACAAGAAGATCTGTTATTACAAGCACAGGCTCGGACTTATCTGCGCCAAAGCACACGTCAACTACGCTGCCGTCTTTCAGGGCAACAACGCCGCGCAGCTCCAGAGGTACCGTGGGCCACTGATATTTTTTGATGCCGCCATAGTAGTGGGTCTTGAAGAAAGCCATTTCGCTGTCTTCATAAAGGGGATTGGGCTTGAGGTCTATTCTGGGAGAGTCAATATGAGAAGCCACTATATTAACGCCCTCTGCGGCGTTTTTCTTGCCGATAACAGCCAAAGTCAAAGCCTTGCCCCGGTTATTCTGATAGATCTTGTCGCCGGGATTCAGCTTCATTCCGGGTACATAAGGCACAAAACCGGCGGCTTCAGCCAGCTTTATGGATTCGGTAACACACTCACGTTCGGTCTTTGCCAGATTCATAAATCCGATGTAACGTGAGCAATAGCTTTCCAGCTCAGACATTTCTTCTTCAGGCAGTCTGTCGTAACCATTTTTCTGATTGTAAAACAGCTGCTCCTTCATGATCTCCAGTTTGCTTTTTTCGCTCATGGCAGGTTTCATCCTTTCTTCTTTTCAATTTTGCTCTGTATTACAGAAGTTCCGCAAACAAAGCTGCACATTTATCGTTGAATTCGTTGATATTATTATTGCTGTTTTCCAGCGTATAGTCGCAGTTTTCAACAAAATATTCATTGGGTTTCTGCGCATCTATACGCAGGCGGGCATATTCCTCTGTTATTCCCTCCCGTGCCATAAGGCGGCTCACTCTCAACTCGGTGGGAGCAACTATACCAACAGTGAAGTTGCAGCGCTCTTTCAGTCCGCCTTCAAGAAGTCCGATAGCATCAATGGCGCAAATGCCGCGACCGCCCTTCTTTTCTCGCTCCAGCTGGTTTTCCACTTCGTCGCTGATGTAGCGATGGGTGATCTCATTGAGCCTTTGCAGAGCCTTCTCGTCACTGAAAACAACAGCTCCAAGAGCCTTTCTGTCCAGTTCTCCGTCTTTGACAACACCGCCGAAAGCAGACTCAAGATCAGCAAGAAGCTGCTTGTTTTCTTTAAGAAGCTGATGATAAACAGCATCGCAGTCTATCACATGGGCATCAAGGGTTTTAAGGTAATTCAGTACGGTGGTCTTGCCCGTTCCCGTACCGCCTGTAATTCCTACTATCTTCATATTATTTCCCGCTTTCAAACTTCGATAACAGTAAATCCTGCTGCTTTTTTCAACCGATTGACAACAGCGCTGTCAAGACCTCTGTCTTCCGGACACTGGGCAAATATCCTTGTTGAATCCGTGCTGTCAAATTTTCGCAGCGCATCGAACACACGCCGGGCATGCTCACCGCTGTCGGACACACGACCAAGAGTTCTGACTTCAAGACCCGCAAACATATCGGCAAATTCGTCAAAGCATATAACTCCCGTACCACTGTCGCAGTTTGCAAGGATATATTTCGCAGTGTCCTCCGGCTTGCCCGACACCACCGTTACAGGAGCCTTGGGAGCATAGTGGCGATACTTCATTCCGGGTGCTTTGACGGTCTCGTCATCTTTTACTTCGCCTTTGACCGCTTTATCCTTAACGACCGGACCGATTGCTTCCTCTATCATCTCAAGCGGCAGTCCTCCCGGTCTTAAAAGTCGGGGAACATCGCCGCTGAGGTCAATGATGGTTGACTCAACGCCGACATTGCACATACCGTTATCGATTATCGCGTCAATCTT
>CAZIPP010000076.1:0-7257 GCA_964541215.1 uncultured Oscillospiraceae bacterium | reverse complement strand
AAAAATCTCCTGTGCAAAAGCACAGGAGATTTTTATTGGCATAGGATTGCAGTGTATCCTCTTAGATATACTTATACAAATTTTGCGTCCATACCGGTTTCAAATGATTCCAATATACAGACAATTTCTTCTATTTTTTGAAAACAATCAAGATCATCGTTATCGTGATCTTCAATTATTTCTTTAATTTTATTTAGTGCTTTGTAAGATTCTATTTCGATTATTCGATTTGCATTAAACTCCAAATCCGGGAAAAGTATTTCGACTTTGTTGTCTATCAGCGCAGATATCAGAATCTCTTTATAAAACTCCATAATTTTTCCTCATGACTAATTGTGGGGATTATATCCCCTTAATAAAGAAGATTATAACCCCCATAATATTAAAAGTCAATATTGGGGGCAGTATTATGATAATCTTTGATAAATTATGGATAACTATGAAAGAGCGGAATATTACCACATATCAACTTCGAGAGAACTGCGGGATTGACAGTAAAACAATTCGCAGACTCAGAGCAAATGAAAACATTGAAACAAAAACGTTGAACAAGTTGTGTTCAGCACTTGACTGCCGCATAGAAGATATAATGGAATATATAAAAGAATAAAAGAAGCAGAGTTGATGGATATCAGCTCTGCTTCTTTTAGCTATTAAAGCAACTAGATTTCTTGCCTTCCCTGCAGGGCTCGCATCAGGGTAACTTCGTCGGCATATTCCAGCTGACTGCCAACGGGAATACCGTAAGCCAGCCTTGTTACCTTAACTCCCAGAGGACGGATAAGTCTGCTGAGGTACATGGCGGTAGCCTCGCCCTCTGTATCGGGGTTGGTAGCCATGATGACTTCGCTGACACCGCCTTCCGCAATGCGGGTAAGAAGCTGCTTGATCTTCAGATCGTCCGGACCAACGTGGTTCAGTGGCGAAATAACTCCATGGAGCACATGGTAACGACCATAGAATTCCTTGGCACGCTCCATGGCGATAACATCTCTCGGTTCTGCCACAACACAGATGATGGAAGCGTCACGCTTATTGTCTGAACATACAGGGCAAAGCTCCTCATCGGTCAGGTTCTGGCAGACAGGGCAGAAGTGGATGTTGTGCTTGGCATTTAAAATAGCCGCTGCAAAGGCTTCGGCTTCCTCGTCGGACTGGGAGAGGATGTGAAAGGTAAGCCGCTGGGCAGACTTTGTTCCGATTCCGGGCAGCTTGGCGAAATGTTCGGTTAAAGCTTCCAGTGAAGCGGGAAAGTATTTCATTTCTGCTCCTTAAAACAGACCACCAAGATTGAGACCGCCGGTGATCTTGCTCATCTGTTCGTTTGCGGAGTTCTCTGCCTTGCGAAGAGCTTCATTAACAGCGGCACAGATAAGATCCTGAAGCATTTCAATATCGTCGGGATCGACAACTTCGGGCTGCAGCTCGATGGAAGTGACCTCGCGCTTGCCGGAAACAGTGGCAGAAACGGCGCCGCCGCCGGCAGTGGCGGTATAGGTAGCGCTTTCCAGCTCTGCCTGCATTTTCAGCATATCCTGCTGCATCTTCTGAGCCTGCTTTATCATATTAGCGTTCATGCCGCCGCCCATAGGGCTGGGGCTGCGATATCCTTTAGCCATGTGAATTCTCCTTTATATGATTTTAATATTTTCCATTGTTTTAGCTTTTTGAATAAGGGCATCCAGTTTGTCTCCCACCTGCTCCTGCTCACCTTCAAGCACAAATCTGACTGTGGGAGTAAAGCCTGTATGCTTTGCGGCAGTGTCGGCAATGAGTTTGCCTACTTCGTCTTTGCTGATGGTGCTAAGCACAAAGGGACTGGCCGCAATAACTGTCAGCGTCTCGCCGTTGAGTACGCCGGAAGTGGTTTCGGAATTGTTCAGGTAGATGTTGACCAGCATATCCACCTGACCGGACAGCTCCGAAACGATGCTGGGCCATATATTCGAAGCCGGGATAGGGGATTTGGGACCATCCGATGCGGCAGGCTTTGACACCGGCTTGGGTTCGGCAGGTTTTGGCTCCGGCTTTGGCGATTCTTTTGGCGCTTCATGCACAGGAGGTTCAAATTCTGCCGGTGGAGCATCGCTGTCGTCAAAAGGAGGAGCATCATCATCCGACCAGGGCGGTGCATCGTCCCATGGCGGAGCATCCTCAACTTTTTCCGGCAAAGTGGATTTCGGTATTGGTGCGGTCTGTTCGGCAGGCTTGTGCTTCGGTGCAGCAGAAGCGGGTGCAGCAACGGCAACACCGTTTTTGCTTATGTCATCAAGCCTTGCTTCAAGCTTGGAAAGCCTTGCGGCAACAGCCAGTGAATCGCCTGAAGTGGTTGGGTCGCAGACCTTCATTATGCAAAGCTCCGCGTCGGTGCGGCAGTTCGCGCTTTTTGAAAAAGCTGCCATAACTTCCTGAAAGCTGTTTACGCAGTTCATAAGCCCTTCAAAGGTAAAGGCTTTGGAAAGCGCGGTAAGTGTTTCGTCGTCATAGCCGCCGGTGAGCATGGCCTTGCTGCCTGATATTTTCAGCATCAGCAGATCTCGACCAAGGGAACACAGCTCGCTGAAAAGGGCGGTCACGTCTTTGCCGGAAGAATACAGGGAAGCAAACAGCTCCAGAGCCTCGGCAGTCTGACCCTTGGCGATATGCTGCATCATGGCAGCAGTTTTGATATTGCCTGCCAGACCAAGGGTCTGGTAAATGTCTTCCGTGGTCAGGCTTCCTCCGGGGATGGTACACTGATCCATCAGGGAAAGCGCGTCGCGCAGCGCACCATCGGAAAGCCGCGCCAGCAGCGAAGCCGCATCGTTGTCCAGTGATATGTTTTCGGCATTAGCCACATACATCAGCCGACGTTGGATATCTTCGGACTGTATACGCTTAAAGCTGAATCGCTGGCAGCGGGAAAGAATGGTGGCAGGCACCTTGTTCAGCTCGGTGGTGGCAAGAATGAACATCAGATGCTCCGGCGGTTCTTCCATAATCTTCAAAAGAGCGTTGAACGCGGAGGTAGACAGCATGTGTACCTCGTCGATAATGTACACTCTTTTTTTAACAGTGGCAGGGGAGTAGATAGAATCGTCCCTTAAAGAACGGATATTGTCTACGCCGTTGTTTGAAGCGGCATCTATCTCAAGAACATCGGGAATGGAGCCGCTTTCAATGCCAATGCAGCTGGGGCAGCAGTTGCAGGGATTGCCGCCTACCGGAGCTTCGCAGTTAACAGCCCGTGCAAGTATTTTCGCGCAGGTGGTTTTGCCTGTACCCCTTGTGCCGGTGAACAGGTAAGCGTGAGAGGTGCGTCCGCTTGCCAGCTGGTTTTTCAGAGTTTCCGTAATATGGCTCTGACCAAGAACATCGTCAAAAACCTTTGGACGATATTTTCTGTAAAGTGCCTGATACAAGCGCTCACCTCCAAAAAACTATCCTCCGATCAATGACAAGACTGCACACCCGCCTTTGAATAATGTGATATGCCCGTTACCCCCGCAGCCGGCTCGGATACGGCTACCTCACGGCACACGGGGAGGTCCGCTTAATGCTGCTCGGTTCCCCGCCTGACATGGTTCACGGGACCCCGTTGCGCAAGACCGACTCCTCATCACTACTTACGAGGGTCAGACGACACATCACACACCCTGGGGCGGGGATTCATCCCTGCTGTAGCGGATTGCAGGTTACAGGGCACCGCTATCTCCCCAACTAGTGCAGCCTTGTCACGGATCGGAGGATGTGACAGGCTAAATTGCCTTACTATTCTACTATAAATATAAGAAATTATCAATAGCGTTTTTTGGTCTATTGAATTTTTCATTCGGGTATGGTTAAATGTCTCCAAAGAGGAAAGAAATGGAGGCGGCAATGATGGTAAAAGGCAGATTCGCGCCAACTCCAAGCGGAAGAATGCATCTTGGAAACCTGTTTTCGGCGCTGTTGGCGTGGCTTTCGGTAAGAAGCCAAAACGGTCAGATAGTGCTGCGCATAGAAGATCTGGATATGGGACGCTGCCGCATGGAAAATGCGCTGCAATTTGAAAAGGATCTGCGCTGGCTTGGTCTGGACTGGGACGAGGGCGGCTGCTTTGAGCCCTATCTGCAAAGCAAAAGAGGGCAGATTTACGATGAAGTGTTCGACAGGCTGGATAAAATGGGGCTTGTTTACCCCTGTTATTGCAGCAGAGCCTCCCTTCACGCGGCTTCCGCGCCTCACGCATCGGACGGGCAGTATATCTATTCAGGAGTGTGCAAAAAGCTGACAGATAAAGAACGTGCCGGGATGACCAAAACTCCCGCATGGAGACTGGAAGTTCCGGACATGGAAGTGTCCTTTACAGACGGACATCTGGGAACATTTTCCCAAAACCTTGCAAAAGACTGCGGTGACTTTATCATTCGCAGGGCAGACGGAGTTTATGGCTACCAGCTTGCCGTGGTAGTTGATGACGCACTTATGGGAGTTACGGAAGTCGTCCGTGGATGCGACCTGCTGGATTCCACACCCAGACAGATTTATGTTAACCAATTGCTTGGCTATGCTATACCATCCTATTATCATCTTCCGCTGCTTACCGCGCCTGACGGCAGGCGGCTTTCCAAGCGTGATAAGGATATGGATCTCAGTGAGCTTGAAAAAAACTATTCTCCCCAGCAGCTTGTGGGTAAACTTGCCCATATTGCAGGCATAATAGAAGCCCCCGAGGCAGTATCAGCCCGGGAGCTTGCAGGCGAATTCAGTTGGGATAAGGTGCGTAAAGATATTTCCATCGTGGTATGATTTTGTTATAATATTGTAAGGCGGGGGCTTGCTCCCGCCAATTGTTATGCAGTTTTTGCGTTACTGTTGTAGGGAACGGTCTTGACTGTTCCGGTTTATTCAATACTGATTTAATGATTAGTAGCTATTGCAGAGAATATAAACACGTGATATAATATCGTCAAATGATATCGATAAACGATATTGGAGGAAACAGCAATGCCTAAAAAATCCATGGAAGTTCTGACAGAATCCATGTTCTATGTTCTGATGGCGTTTTCAACAGGTCCCATGTGCGGAATAGATGTGGCTGACTATATAGAACGCAAGACCTCAGGTCGTGTGACACTTGGACCTGCAACGCTGTATACCATTTTGGGAAAGTTTGAAAAAGAAAAGTACATAACCGAAATAGAAGTCGAAGGAAGAAAGCGTACTTATCGGATCACCGGTAAGGGAATTGAAGCCTATTGTGAGGAACTTCAGCGTTTGAGAATGTGCATTGCGGACGCGGAAGCCATACCATGGAAGGGAGGAAGTGACCATGAGCGATAATGTCAAGAAAACCTACCGCATCCCACCCTGTGCCGAATATGATGTGGAAGGCATGGAAAGCTGGCTGACAGACATGGCTGCGGAAGGCTATGTGCTGGCAGAAGACGGATTTTTTGCGGGAGTTGCCTCCTTTGAAAAGACTTGTCCGCAGAAGCTGAAATACCGCCTTGACGCTGCCCGGAAAAATACCAGCATGTGGGCGGATGACGGCGGAGAGCCTGACGCTGAAGCTGTTGAGCTCAGCAAAATGTACGGTTGGAAATATATAGCCAAGCGTGGGGGCTTTTATATCTACTGCTCCGACGACCCATCTGCCAGGGAACTGAATACCGACCCTCAGGTGCAGGCTATTGCGTTGGACTATGTGCGCAAAAGCCAGAGGGATCATGTGTTAACGATCATCATGTGGACATTGATCTATCCCATAATCTGCATAAGGGGAACCCTTCTGGTTTTTACAATAAATGTGGGCACATGGCTTATGCTTATGGCTCTGGGATGTGTTATTTGGGGAGTTACCGGCTCCATAGTCGGTCTTGTGCACCTAAACAAAATGAAAAAAGCTCTGATTGAAAATGGCAGGCTGTATAGCGGCAGAAGCTGGAAGGATGGCGCGCTGAGACATCATGTTTCCGAGATTTGCAGGATACTCCTGATCGTGTTTTGGATAATTGCCGTATTGTTCGCATTTGAGCGTGAAACAAGCGACAAAGATCGCGTTTCCCTTGAAGATTTTTCCGGAACAGTCCCCTTTGCTACCATTGCCGACTTTGCTCCCGAGGGTGAGTACGAGCTCGAAGACTGGGGATTTTCCAACACGGTGCGCATCTGGGACGACTGGCTGTCACCCTGCAGCGTGGACTGGAACGAACTGGCTCATGTCAGCTTGCCGGACGGAACCACGCTTGAAGGCGGACTGTACGTGGATTATAACGAGCTGCCCTTTGACTGGATGGCTGCATGGGCAGCAGGGGAGTATTGGATAAGCGACCTGAACAAGAGGGAAGAGACTCTCGAACTGCCGGAACTTGATGTGGATCACGCGGTCGGCTACACCGACGGCATATTCCCGACCGTCATTTTGCGTCAGGACAATAAGGTCATCCACGCTTACTTTTATCAGACATCCGAAGACTATAAGATGGATCTTGACCAATGGGTGACCATTCTTGCCGAAAGCATAAAGTAAAAAAACAAGCTGTCATTCCGGGCATTACAGCCAATGGAGGAATGACAGCTTTATTCTATTCAAACAGCTCACCATACAGCCGTTTTGCTGCGGTTTCCGCGGTATCGTTGTAGACAACGATATAGACATCCATCTCGTTGGAACTCAGAAACTCGCTTATGGTCTTGACAGCAACGGCAATTGCGTCGTCCATGGGATATCCGTACACGCCTGCGGAGATCAGGGGGAACGCCACAGACCTGCATCCGTTTTCCTTAGCCAGCTTCAGGGAAGTGGTATAGCAGGAGGTCAGCTTTTCCTTCTCGCCTCTGCTGCCGCCATGCCAGACAGGACCAACAGCGTGGATAACGTATTTGGCAGGAAGCTTGTATCCCTTTGTTATTTTGGCGCCGCCGGTCTCGCAGCCGCCAAGAGTGCGGCACTCAGCCAGCAGTTCCTTTCCTGCTGCACGGTGGATACAGCCGTCAACACCGCCGCCGCCAAGCAAGGTATGGTTCGCGGCGTTGACAATGGCATCGACCTCCAGCTTTGTAATGTCGTTTTTGATTATTTTAAGTGACATGATTACCTCCGCTCTTTTGACTTCCTGAATATGGTCAGTGCAATTATGTTGAGTAAAAGCGTTACCGCCGCCAAAACCACAGCAGACATCATAACAGCATCAACAGTGTCCAAAAGCGCCGACCAATCCTCGATCTGTACGCGGTGACGCAGCTCGGCTAATTGCATCAGCAGGGACACGATGCATGCGGTGAAGCTGAACA
>CAZIPP010000075.1:0-7303 GCA_964541215.1 uncultured Oscillospiraceae bacterium | reverse complement strand
TCGCAGCTATGGAATCCACCAAGTACATCGACAGCGATGATTTCGTAGTATAATTGAACACAAAAAGGTTCCTGCTTCGGCAGGAACCTTTTTTGTTAGGGGTTAGCGGTTAGGATTTAGGGATTAGGACTTAACACCAAGGGGACAGTTTCCCGTCCCGCTCAATACTTCCCTGATTCCCCGTAGGGCCACGGCGTGCCGTGGCCGCCTTGGCTCCCCTTGTCAGGGGAGCTGTCAAAACTCTGTTTTGACTGAGGGGCAGTAATTTCGGCAAGTTTGTATGGCAATATCATGGTACCTTGTCATGCCTGCGGCGCATTACTTTTCTGTCACGTGACAGAAAAGTAAGTTTGGTAAACCAAACTTCTGCAAAAGAACGCGTTTAAGTGAAAGGGGTTTCGATTCCCCTTTCCCTTAAAAAACCTATCCCTAAAACGACCAAAAGAGGGGGTTGCGACCCCCTCTTTGGATTCTCCCCCATGGGGAACATGGTCTTACGTCATGCATTGTTGATGCGGAATAAAAAAGAACAGTTCAAAACAACAAACAGCTATTAATTTGGCAATGCTGACTCCAGTGTCTGCATTGCAGCATCCAGAATCAAACGTTCTTGTTCAATCGCTCGAGTATCCAGAAATACTTCCCCGGAGCTACAGGTGTTGTTGTAATCCCGAAGATTGTTCAATACAATTTTTCTGTAATCGACCAAGATACCTGCTTTTGTTTTTATTGTTGCGAAGTTTGATTCAGTAGGATTCTTTTCGTAGGCAGAAAGACTTTGTTGCAAGTCTTCCGCGAGGCCGTTTATAACTCTGGCATTCTCGTAAAGCCTTTGCATTATAGTGTAGGTGTCGTCTGTTCCGTATGTTTCCGCGACGGCAACAGCAATGCTGTGTACAAAAGTCAATGCGTTGAGATTCTTGCTCTTGGTGCCAAAATGCTTCAACGTGTCTTTTACGGGATTAGCACCAATGATGTCCAAGTCAAGTTCTATCAAATCTACAAGTCTATCAAAGGATACCGTTCCGGAAAACACATCCTTTATATATTCTTCGGCATTAGCCACGTATTCTGCATATGCGGAATCCAATTTTTCTAACGCCTCAGTATAGATTTCCGTCATCTCGGAATTGCTGCTTCGTTTTGCGTCAGTTATGTTTTGTTCCAAATATGCTTTGTTTTCTTCGTAATTACCGATAAGCAAAGAGATCAATAACTTTTCTGAAACTGAAAGCTTTAAATCTTCAACCAAAGAATCCAAGACAAGTATACTTTTGAAAGATTTTTTAGCGAGACCTATTGCACTACCAAGATCCTCTGCGGTTAAGTTGCCGGTTATATAGCTTTCATCGTCAAGTAATTTTAAAGCTTTAGTACAGTAAGCAGATATAGTTGCCGTTTGTTTGCCTTCCGCTATCAGCTGTCTTTCGGCTTCACACATAAACTCAAAAGTCACATCTATTTGTTCTGAGTCGAGGGTTGATATCAAGGACTGAAGAATAAGATTTACTGCTTCATCTCTGTATTCATAGGTGGCATCTGAGTAGATGTGTTTTACCAGACCGGGCAAATCAAACGTGGCAATATCATACAAGTATCCGGCAACTTCTCCTGCTGCTGTCGGCAGCACAGCAACATCGGTAGCAATACGGAATTGAGTATCGGTAGTCAAAATCGTTTCAACTGCAGATATTATTTCTTCAGGCGTTGTTGTAGTGTCTGACAACGGCTCATAGGTATAAGTGTGTTCAGGTGGCAATTGGACTTCGGAAACAACATTTCCGTTTGAATCTATGAATGATAAATCTGTACCAAACAACATCCAACTGCCAGTGGCCTCACGACACACTATGGAATAACCGTTTTGGAAACGAGATGTTTTGCTGTATTGCGGAGCAATTAACTCATTGCCCCATATGTCAGCGTAGCCCTGTTTTTGAACTGAATCATACTCAACCTTAAATGATTCAGAGTCACTTATCAAACAGTACATGTCTAAATCATTTATAACCGAAATATCTTGAGAAAACGAATTTTCTTGCCACGCGTGATGACCGTTGTTGAACTCTGAATAATTATAATTATTTGTATATCCATTTTCGTATACAGAGAAAATATCCGGCAAGTTATAGATGACATTATAATTCATTAAAATCGGTGCTGAAATTACATTGCCGGCTGCATCTATAACCGCAACATAGTACCCGCTGTCTTTTAGTTTTGGAATCTTAACCAAAAAGTCACCACTTTCCAAAAACCTAAGTGTAATGCCACCCTCAACAAAACCATCATCGTGCAATTCGCAATAAAATGGTAATTCACGAACGTTTGTCAATGATTCATTTGAATAATCAAATATGGACTCTTTGTTGATTATTATGCAGTTGTCATTGCAAGAAGTAAAGTCTATGTTGCCTCTTAAAACGGTGTCACAAACATACACCTCACCTTGTTTAGTAATATACGCAGGAAGCACTGCGCCGCATGCAACGCGACCGTCTTCATCCTTATATTCCACTGCAACCATTGCAGAAGCGTAGTTTTCACCTGCTTTGAACGGTCTCACATCCTGAATCATATATCCACCAACCGATAGTTGATCAACGGGATTATAATAAAGTTCAGATAGTTGTTGTACAACTGATTCACTCAACAATTCCGAAGTGTTAACAATCTTGAGTTTTTTTGAATTTCCGTCCAAATCAATTATCGTCCAGTCTTTCGGATTGTCTTTTCGATATTGCCATCCATTTATCGTTTCGTCTTCTGCAACAGCACAGATAAAAGCACGACCTTCACTAAAGTTACTTGCAATACCTAGGCTTACCATCCCTTCAAAGCGCATTTTTTCGTTGCCGAATTCATCATAATAGACCACGTTCGAAGTATTGTTTGGTGCTATTTCCTGAACATAAAACACTCCTTCAGAGTGACCACCGATTTCAATGGTTTCATCCCAAGGAAACGACCGCAAGATTCTTCCATCATTCAATGTAACCAAATTATAATTGCTGTCATCGTAGATTATAACGGACTCTTTTCCTGCCGGGAAAACTCCGCTAAAGGATAGTATATCATTTTCGTAATCTGAATAATTGTTCCCCGAAACAACAATTTGGCCTTTGTGGTCAAAATATTGCACACAATAATTCGAATCCATAACACAAGCATAACCATTTACAAAAGGATAAATTGAATATACTTCTTTAATGTCAGATATATGTTTGGGGATGCCATCGCTTTCGGGAATATCCGAATTGATGTTATTCATTTCAGGATTTAATACCTCCTGAAAATCATTATAACAATCGTCACAAATTGTCATTGTAACCCCCTCAAAAGAGGATGAATGGCTCTTTCCATCAGACTCTATTCCGCAAAAATCGCAGACAAACGGCTTTCCGCAACCAGACAAAAGTATAGCAATTACTGCTAGAGATACAAGAAAAGTTAAGTGTTTTTTCTTCAGCATAAAGATATTCTCCTTTAATTGGTTTGTGAAATTGCTAAAAATCGGTAGGTCCTGATAAGAGCTTAGCGAATTCTTCGCTAAAAGTCAATAGCGGATATTCCGCTAAAATATAATGTGTCCAACTTATTTTTGGAGGTTGGATATATGTACCGAAGGATTCGTGACCTTAGAGAAGACAAAGACTTGACGCAGAAAGAAATGGGGTTGATCCTATCGTGCAGTCAGCGTGTATACAGCAACTATGAGCGAGGTGATATTGACATTCCGACTTCAGTCCTTATTAAACTTGCAGACTTCCACAATGTTTCTGTAGATTATCTTCTTGAACGCACAAACAACCCCAAAACCAATAAATAGAACGTCAAGTTTAATCCCACGGTGAGGATCTTAAAGTATGATGTCCCCCCTCTTTAGGTCTCTTTAGCGTTAGGGTATTCTTAAGCAAAGCTGACCCTTTGGAATGACAGCGTAACAAGATGGGGATTCCTCGTCGCCGACTATGTCGGCTCACTCGGAATGACACTATAACCTCTAACCCCTAAGAATGATAAAAACCGGCCGATGGCCGGTTTTTATCATTCTTCAATATACTCCTCTGGGTCCATGGCGATGCCTTCTTTGAACACCTCAAGATGGAGGTGAGGCTCGTCGGCACATTCCAGCAAGGCGGTATCGCCCACTGCGCCAATGACATCACCGGCAGCCACAGTCTGACCAACCGTTACGGTAGGCACCACTGCCAGATTGCTGTAATGGCTGCTTACGGAATCTGCATGGGTGATAACAACGGTGGTGCCATACATATCATCCTCGTATATCTGCGACACCGTACCGGCTGTGACCGCCATTACCGGTTCTCCAAGATAACCCAGCAGGTCAACGCCGTTATGGGTCCTCCAGTCGTCGGTCGTCTCGCTGTAAACCAGAGTCTCCACGCTGTAATCCTTGCTCACAGCGCCGGATAAAGGCCAGATACGAATAGCGCTTGCAGCTTCTGCCGCAGCGGCTGCCGCCTGAGCGTTCAGATCATCGGCATCTGCCATGACTGTTACGGCTTCATCCTGACCACTGACGGTCTGGGCAGACTGAAGCGTCTTGTTTTCTTCATTCTCTGCGGGAACAGACTCGGAAGGATCAGCTTTGTCCTCCTGCCCTTCCGCAACGGGGGCAACCGCGGTGATGGCGGTTTCTTCTCTTGAAAAGAGACTGTCGGCAAGAAAATAGCCCGAAATTCCTATGGCGCTGACGCACAGGAAAAGGACTATGTATAAGCCCTTTCCAGCCATGAAATTCGCGGCAGGTTTTTTGTTTTCGTTGTTCATAAAAATCAACCTCCGAGGCTATTATGCACAGCCCCGGAGGTGAATATACACATTTATGGAAAATTTTATTGAGCGGCAACAGCTGCGGCAACGCCGAAAGCAGTCTCTCCACGGGTGGCATATCCCTTGGGATCCAGTCTGCCTTGTTCGTCAAGTGACAGGATGCCGTTTTCCAGCGCCCATTTCAAAGCGTCCACTGCCCAGCTGCCTGCTTCGGCAGCGTCAACCGCGGTAAGCTCGCCTTCGGCTGACGCAGGGCTGCCAAAGTAACGATACAACAGCGCCGCAAGCTGCTCACGGGTGACAGAATCGGTGGGGCGGAAGGTTCCGTCATCATATCCGGTGACTATACCGGATGCTGCTCCCCAGTTTACGGCAGCTTCATACCATGCGCCGGCAGAAACATCGGTAAATCCTGCGGAGGCGGCTGCTTCAACAGGGGCTATACGGGAAAGTACGGTGACGACCATGGCGCGGTTCAGTGTATCGTCCGGTCCGAAAAGACCGTCACCCACGCCGTTCATCAATCCAAGATCGGTCACGGTTTTGACCGCTTCAAGGTACTTTGAACCGGCATCCACATCGGAATACAGCTTATTTGCCAGAGCTGCTCTTCCTTCCGGAAGAACCACACCGGCTTTGGTCAATGCGGCTTCCACAGTCTCGGCAATGACCACATGACCGTTGTAGTTGGGATGAGGATCATAGAACAGTTCAGGATCACTGCTGCTCAAAAGAGCGGCTCCGTAAGGCACGAACGCGGTAAACACATCGGCTGTGATGGCTCCGTTTTCCGCTGCCGCCTTAGTTATCTTGGTGTTCAAAATGGCGAACACATTGTCCAGCATTGAGTCATATCCCTGCAGGAGCGCGGAACCACGATAGGGATTGTATACAGTCTGTATCAGCACCGGCACATCGGGATTGGCTGTCTTGATGGCGGCAATGATACCGCAGATATTGGAGTAAGTTGCGTCGGTAATGGTTTCCACATTGCCGATAACCTCCATGATGGCAGGTATGACCACGCTAAGATCGCCAAGACCTATCTCCTGAGCTATGGCGCCGATATCCAGACCTGCATCCTCTGCCATTGTGGGGATCATCAGAGAACTCACTTCAACATCAGGCAGGACAGCCTGAAGCAGAGGACGGATAAGATCATTGCCGCCAATGGAGATCGTGATAAGATCAGCTTTTTTGACTGCTTCCACAGTCTCGGGCTGCGCCACAAGCTCCAGCAGCTCGTCTGTAGCCATGCCGCTGGCGGTAAGATCGATCAGTTGGGAGGTTCCTGCCAGAAGTGAAACATAGTCCAGATGTGAAGTATCTGTTTCCGGATCATAGTCGCTCAAGCCATAGCCGGCAGCGATGCTGTCGCCAAAGGCAACGTAAACATAGCTGTCGGGTTCCTGCGCAAATGCGCAGACAGACAGCAGCATTGTAAGAGCCAGTACCAAAGATAAGATTCGCCTGATATGCATTTTTGATCTCCTTTCGTTGACGATAAAGAGAAGCTGTCATTTCGAACCGTTGCACACGACGGTGAGAAATCCCCTTATTAAGAGGGGGATCTCTCCGCCGCACAGGTCAGCAAAGCTGACCTGTGGCGTTCGAGATGACAGCTTTCCATATTAACTTTACTTCAAATTGAAGAAGCTGTCGATGCCGAGGTACTGAGCGGATACGCCCAGTTCTTCCTCTATGCGGAGCAGCTGATTGTATTTTGCCACACGGTCGGTGCGGGAAGGAGCACCGGTCTTGATCTGACCTGCGTTCAAAGCAACAGACAGGTCGGCAATGGTGGTGTCCTCCGTCTCGCCGGAGCGGTGGGAAACTACGGTGGTATAGCCTGCGCGGTTTGCCATCTGGATAGCGTCCAAAGTCTCGGTAAGAGAACCGATCTGGTTCAGCTTGATAAGCACGCTGTTGGCAACGCCCAACTCGATGCCGGTCTTGATGCGCTGGGTATTGGTAACGAACAGGTCGTCGCCCACCAGCTGGATCTTGCCGCCCAGCTCATCGGTAAGGAGCTTCCAGCCTTCCCAGTCGTCTTCGGCCATGCCGTCTTCGATGGAGATGATGGGATACTTTTCGCAATAATCCTTATACTGAGCAACCAGATCAGCGGAGGATTTTACGGTGCCTGCCTTGGGCAGATGATACATGCCGTCTTCCTTGAACCAGTCGGAGGAAGCAACGTCCAGAGCGATGCGGATCTTGCCGGTGTAGCCGGCTTTTTCTATGGCTTTGACGATGAGCTTGAGAGCATCTTCATCATCGCTGAGGTCGGGAGCGAAGCCGCCTTCGTCGCCAACAGCGGTGGAACCGCCTTCGGCAGAGATGACCTTTTTCAGGTTGTGGAAAACTTCTGCGCACATACGGAGAGCTTCGGCAAAGGATTCAGCGCCCACAGGCATGACCATGAATTCCTGAATATCAACGTTGTTGGAAGCATGAGCGCCGCCGTTGAGAATGTTCATCATGGGAACAGGCAGAGTTTTGGCAT
>CAZIPP010000074.1:0-7308 GCA_964541215.1 uncultured Oscillospiraceae bacterium | reverse complement strand
CCCGCTGTTACCGATCCTCCGCTGCCCATGCCCTACGATACATGGGACGACAGCCAGTCATTCTTCCAGTTTTTGGATTAAAAACAAAAGCAGTCATTTCTCCGTTGCTCAGCGATGGAGAAATGACTGCTTTTTATGGCGTTTTGCTTAGCTTCTGACTATCAGTTTGCCGCCGGAAGCAAGAACGTATTCGGAATTTTCGCTGCCGTTAAAAATGGTAACGGTAACACCGGCGGGGGCGTCTATCTGAGAAGGATCTACTTCGCCGTCGATACCTGCAACGGAGTCGGCAGTGGCGTACCAGCTGCTTTCACTGTCTATGGCGAGGTATGCCTGAGAAACAGCGCCTTTGAGCTTTGCGCTTTTCAGGGTGACGTACATGGGACGTGCCTCGTGATCGTCGTGGATGATGTCTCCGTTTGCATCCATGTTGGCAAAGCTTGCACGGATGCCATAAACGGGACCGTTGGGGTGAACGGCGTTGTCTGCCATGGGATCATCATTGATGACACTGTGTATCAGCACGCTGCTTTCGCTCTTGACGTCAACTCCGTCAAGGTCAAAACGGACGTTGCAGCTTTTGAGGATAGCCACAGGCTTAACGCAGCTTATGGAACCGCCTCTGACATCGACCTCGGTCACTTCAACAGGCTGACCGATGCAATGGGACAGCAGGAAATATGTGCCGCAGTTGGAGCTGCAGTCATTGAATTCAACGGTGCATTCGCCGGCGGCGATAACTGCCATGGAAGCCACATTGACCTTGCAGCGGTTCAGAACATCGTGACAGCCGCCGTCGGCGTAAGCACCGTAGCCACTGTTGACAGTTTCCACCACGCAGTCGTTGGCTTCCAGATATACCCAGCCGTTGGAAATGTCTGTAGACAGGGCAGCCCAGCCGTTGGCAGAAATAGTGCTGTTGTAGAAGTAGGAGAAAGAGCCGCCCATGGTGACATGGGTACGGCAGTTGCCGTCAATTTCAAGAGCCTCGGGAGGAGTGGCCATAAACGCGCCGGGAGGAAGCTTGGAGCCGAAAGGAGCGCCATGGGATATGAGCGTGGAATCATATACTTTTAGTGTGCTGCCATTTTCGGCGGAGGTAGCGCAGCGGGCGGAACCGTTGGTTTCTATCTGGCAGTTTTTGATGACCAGCTCACCGCCGTTATCCACACAGGCGCCGGAGCCGGGACCACCGAGGGAGATGCCGTTGCCGTCAAGAGATATTCTGGAATCTTCGATGGCGTATTTTGCACCGTCCACATAAATGCCTCCCGTATAACCATCATTTTTAACATCCAGTTCTGCGCCGGAGACATGGTCTGACATAAAGCTTCCGGAGACATTGGATGAATTGTCGATACCGTCTGCTTTAACGGTCACAGTAGGGAATGAGGGCTTTTTGGGGGCTGCATTGGGTCCGCCCATGGGAGGTGGACCGCCTTCGCCACCGCCCATGGGGGGAGGTGCTGCGGCTTCGGGCATATTGTCGGGGGAGCCGATGGCAAACATGCCGGAGTATCCCCGTTCTATTTTTTCGGGAGCGATACCTTTTATCATAGTTAAACTTCCTTTCGCAATATTTCTTTATCCTGAATCATACCATCATAAAAAATCTATATCAAGGTACATAATTTGTTCGTTGTGCGCCTGTTGCGATGGGATACTCGCGCTTGCTTTGCGGGCTCGGGATGACAGCGCTGCGGCAGGTGCGTATCCCTTGGTTGACTTGCACTGTGCTTTGAGATAAAATTAGGGTATATTGGAAATAAACCCGCAAAGGCGCTGCATCCGGCGCCGAAGGAAGGAACGATATGAAAGTTGTATTGCAAAACCTGACTAAAAAGTTCCCCAGCCGCAGCAAAGCATCCCGTGAGGATGTTGTTGCGGTCAATGACTTTAATTTTGAAATACCGGACGGTAAGCTGATAGGTCTGCTGGGACCTTCCGGCTGTGGTAAAAGCACCACTTTGAACCTGCTCAGCGGACTTCAGAAACCCACCGAGGGCAAGATATTCTTTGGTGACGATGATGTTACCAACCTGCCTGCGGAAAAGCGCGGAGTTGGTCTGGTGTTCCAGAACTATGCTCTGTATCCCCATCTGACCGTTAAGCAAAACATCATGTTCCCCCTGCAAAACCTGAAAGGGGAGGACAAGCTTACAAAGCAGCAGATGGAGGAAAAGTCTTTGCAGGCGGCAAAGCTGGTTCAGATAGACGAACTGATGGATCGCAAGCCCAGTGAGCTTTCCGGCGGTCAGCAGCAGCGCGTTGCCATTGCCCGTGCGCTTGTAAAGATGCCCAGGGTGCTTCTGCTGGACGAGCCGCTGTCCAATCTCGATGCCCGCCTCAGGCTCCAGACCAGAGAAGAGATACGCCGTATCCAGCGTGAAACGGGCATAACCACCGTCTTCGTTACCCACGATCAGGAAGAAGCCATGAGCATTTCCGATATGATAGTGGTCATGAGATCAGGCATAATCCAGCAGATAGGCAAGCCTCAGGATGTTTATGATGATCCCGTTAACCTGTTTGTTGCAACCTTCCTCGGTACACCGCCCATCAATGTTTTTGATGGCGAAGTCAAAGGCGGCAAGCTGTACATCGGCGAAGACGCTATACTGGATGTCCCCGGAGTCGCGGATCAGCAGGTAAATGCGGCCATCCGTCCCGAAGGCTTTGTCCCCAACGATGACGGCGAGCTTTGCTGCGCTCTTTCCGCAGTGGAGGTCATGGGACGTGACATCAGCGTTGTTTCCACCCACAAAGCCAGCCAAAGTGCTGTTATTCGCTCCATCATCAGCGCTGAAAATAAAATAGACCTGAGCCGCGAGAATGTACGGTTCAGTGTCAAGCCCAATAAAGTATTCATTTTCGGCAAGCAGGACGAGCAGCGTATCCGGTTTGAAATTGGGGGATAAACGACATGAATAAAAATAACTGGAAAGGATGGCTGTACCTTTTACCGGCTATCCTGTTTCTGGGATTCTTTCTGGTGTATCCGCTGATAGACGTTTTTATTTATTCGTTTGAAGAGGGATACAACTCGGCATCCCAGACATTTTACGGAGTTGGATTATACAACTATCAGTACATCCTTCGCGATCCCTACTTTTTGCAGGCGGTAAAGAATACCTTCATACTGGTCATGATAACCGTGCCCATCTCCACCTGCCTTGCGCTGCTTATCTCCGTTGGACTCAGCTCCATCAAGGCGGTCAAAAACCTGTATCAGACCATATACTTCCTGCCTTATGTGACCAATACTCTGGCGGTGGGTCTTGTGTTTATGATACTTTTTAAGCAGACTCCCTACACCGATGGTCTTGCCAACCTGATAATCAACTTCTTCGGAGGTTCATCCATAGACTTTATCGGCGGACCCTACTGGGCAAAGATGTTCGTGCTGTGCTTTTACACCATTTGGGTTGTCATGCCCTTTAAAATACTCATACTTACCAGTGCGCTGGCATCCGTCAATCAGGATTACTACAACGCTGCCAAGGTGGACGGCACTTCCAAGCTCAGAATATTCACCCGCATAACCCTGCCCATGATATCGCCTACCATTTTCTATCTGATAATCACCGGTTTTATCGGCGCTTTCAAGGCTTACAGCGATGCCGTTGCCCTGTTTGGCACCGACCTGAATGCCGCGGAGATGAACACCATCGTTGGCTATGTCTATGATATGCTTTACGGCAACAGCGGCGGTTATCCGTCCTATGCTTCGGCGGCGGCTATCATTCTGTTTGCCATCGTTTTGACCATAACATGCATCAACCTGCTTATAAGCAAGAAGCATGTTCACTATTAAGGGGGGCGATGATATGGACAAACAGATAGATTACGCCAAGATAGAACGATCTGCCAAAACCAAAGAGACCGCCCGCAAAGCGGTCATATACACCCTGCTGACAGTCTGGGCAATACTGGTACTGTTCCCCTTTTACTGGATGCTTCTGACCTCCGTCAAAAGCTACAGCGCCTATAACTCGGAGTACATCCCGCAGTTTTTCACTCTTTCGCCCACGCTGCAAAACTACATTGACGTATTTACCACCGTACCGCTGGCGGATTACCTGTTCAACACCCTCATTTTTACCGCTGCAACCACAGCCATAATGCTGGTGGTCACTGTTCTGGCAGCTTTTGCCTTTGCGCGGCTGGACTTTCGCGGAAAGAACGTGGTGTTCACCATCTTCCTTTCCCTTATGATGATACCCGGTGAGCTGGTGGTCATCACCAACTTTGTGACCATCACGAACCTTGACCTGCGCAATACCTTTACGGGGCTTATCCTGCCTTCGGTCACGTCGGTATTCTATATCTATTTGCTCAAGGAAAACTTTGCCCAGATACCTGACGAGCTGTATTACGCAGCCAAGGTGGACGGCACATCTGATTTGAAATATCTTGTCAAGGTGCTTATTCCCATCTGCAAGCCTACCATAATAACCATCACCATCTTAAAGGTAATCGAGTGCTGGAACTCCTATGTCTGGCCAAGGCTCATAACCGATGACGCCGCCTACTTCCTTGTTTCCAACGGTATTCAGGAGATACGCGAAAACGGTTTCGGACGCGAAAATATCCCCGCCATGATGGCGGCGGTGGTGGTCATATCCCTGCCGCTTATCATCCTGTTCCTCATTTTCCACAAGAAGATAATGGCAGGAGTTTCGAGGGGAGGTACAAAAGGATGATAAAACGAATATCTGCCCTTGTGCTGGCTGCGGTGCTTTGCGCTGCCATGCTTTCCGGCTGCCACGGTTCAAGAGGTATGGAGCAGTTCGTTATCCCCGAAGAGTTTGATGATTCAAGACAGTATGAGATAACCTTCTGGGCAAAAAACGATACCAATATCACCCAGACAAAGATATACGAAAGCGCCATCGAGAGCTTTCAGAAGCTGTATCCCAACATAACGGTAAACCTCAGGCTGTATACCGATTACGGCAAGATATATAACGACGTTATCACCAATATTTCCACCAATACAACACCAAATGTCTGCATAACATATCCCGACCATATAGCTACCTATATGACGGGGCATAACACGGTGGTATCGCTGGACAGCCTGTTTGCTGACGAGAAGTATGGTCTTGGCGGCAGCGAGGTCAAGTTCGATTCACCGACTCAGGAGGAGATAATACCCCAGTTTCTGGCGGAATGTGAGATAGACGGTCAGCATTACGCGATACCTTATATGCGCTCCACGGAGGCGTGTTATGTAAACAAGACCTACGTCGAAGCTCTGGGCTACGAGCTGCCCGAAGTGCTCACATGGGATTTCGTCTGGGAGGTATCTGAGGCTGCAACTGCCTTGAACGAGGACGGTACTTACAAGCTCAACGGTCAGAACGTGATGATACCGTTTATTTATAAGTCTACCGACAATATGATGATCCAGATGCTCAGGCAGAAGGGAGCGGGTTATTCCAATGAAGACGGTGAGATACTCATTTTCAACGATACCACCAGGGAATTGCTTTACACAATAGCTGAGCATGCCGAGACAGGAGCCTTTTCCACCTTCAAGATATCCAGCTATCCCGCAAACTTCCTCAACGCGGGACAGTGCGTTTTTGCGGTGGACTCCACTGCCGGAGCCACATGGATGGGTACCAACGCACCGCTGACCGATATCAGCGAAGACAAGCTGGTGGAGTTTGAAACAGAGGTTATGATGATACCTCAGTTTGATACCGACGACCCAAAGATGATCTCTCAGGGACCTTCCGTTTGCGTGTTCAATAAAAGTGATCCGCAGGAAGTGCTGGCATCATGGCTGTTTGCCCAGTATCTGCTGTCCAACGAGGTGCAGATAGCCTACGCTCAGACAGAAGGCTATGTTCCCGTTACCTCCAAGGCTCAAAGCAGCGCTGAGTATCAGGACTATATCTCCCGCATCGGTGAGGACAACGATCTTTATTACGATGTAAAGATAAAGGCGTCCCGGCTGCTTATGGACAACACCGGCAATACCTTCGTAACGCCTGTATTCAACGGCTCCACATCCCTGCGTGACGCCGCAGGACAGATGATAGAAAACACCACCAAGTCGATCAACCGCCATCAGGAGATAAATGACGAATACTTTACCGGGCTGTTTGACGATATGACATCCCTTTATCGTCTGGATCAGAACGCGGATACATTGGGCATAAACAATGACGACATGGGTCCGCTGCCCACCACGTCTGTGGTGCTGCTGTCCACTCTGGTTGTGGTGTGGGTGCTGATGATACTTTACGCAGTATATGGATGGATGAAGAAGAAAAAAGAACAAAATTGACTATTTCGCCACCATACTAATATTGATTTCTGAAAATTACAGTGTATAATATGGGTGTCAAAAATATTGTGTATTAAAAATACACAGGAAATTGAAATGGAGACAAAACAAATGAAGAAATTGATCGCACTTATGATGGCTCTTGTCCTGGTGTTTGCCTTTGCCGGCTGCGCCAAGACCGAAGAAGCCCCCGCAGCAGAAGAATCTGCTCCCGTAGAAGAAGCTCCCGCAGAAGAAGTTGCAGACGTTAAGGGCGAAGGCGTTATGACCTATGCCGAGTACGCTGCCGCTGCTCTGGACAGCGAAGTCGTTGTTGAGACCTACGTTCAGGCCAAGCAGTCCTGGTGGGACAACAAGGCTACCGTCTACACCCAGGACAAGGACGGCGCTTACTTCCTGTACGACATGGCTTGCTCCGAAGAAGATTATGCCAAGCTTGAAGTCGGCACAAAGATCAAGGTAACCGGCTATAAGGGTGAGTGGGCAGGCGAAGTCGAGATCGTTGACGCCACCTTCGAGATCCTTGAAGGCAGCTACGTTGCCGAACCCATGGATGCTACCGCTCTGCTGGGCACCGAAGAACTCATCGACCATCAGAACAAGCTGGTTTCCTTCAAGGGCATGACTGTTGAACCCTCCACCGATGCCGAGGGCAACGAGGTTGCTTTCCTGTACAACTGGGACGGTTCCGGCGCTGAAGGCACCGACAGCGACCTGTACTTCAACGTGTCCGTAAACGGCGCTACCTACAACTTTGTTGTTGAGTACTATCTGTGCAACGAGACTACCGATGTTTACAAGGCTGTTCAGGGTCTGAAGGTCGGCGACGTTATCGATCTGGAAGGCTTCCTGTACTGGTACGAGGGTGTTAACCCCCACATCACTTCCGTCACTGCAGCTCAGTAATTTGATCTATAAAAACAAAAGGCTCGCCTCGAAAGAGGTGAGCCTTTTGTTTTGTTATGACAGCATCAAAGCAGCAAACGCGTCGATGGTGGGCTGCAAAAGAG
>CAZIPP010000073.1:0-7451 GCA_964541215.1 uncultured Oscillospiraceae bacterium | reverse complement strand
CGGGTATCATGACCGGTAACGGCAGCGGGCAGCTTTGTCCCGGTGATGCCCTGCGACATGAACAACTGGCCGTGATGCTGTATCGGTACAACCAGCTGCCGAAGGTGCAGACTGCCGAATCAAACCAACCCTCTGAAGACAGCACAACTGCCGCAGGTGCATGAACCAAACTGCCCCTGCTGAGAAACAATTCCGGCACGATTAGAATATTTGAGCTCCGTTGGGATATTCCAACGGAGCTCTGCTTATGACCACATAAACAGCCACAGACAGCGCCGGGACACTTGGAAAATATGCGGACAAAGATGTTTTGAAAGGAAATAAAATCGAAAGGAAACGGTTAAAAACGATTAGAACTGGTACGAAAGCCACAGGAGAATATCTCATCGTTATGTTTTACATATCCGCTGGCGTATGCGATTCGTCCATTTATGTGGGTGTACTTCAAGCCAAAGCACATAAATACATCGCTCATGGCAACTGCCACTGCAACAAATTGTTTGGATAAAGAAGCTAATGTAATCGTAGTATGCGGTGTGAAGGGGGTATTGGTACCGAGGTCAGCTTTGCCTTGGCTATGCTCAAAAATAATTTGACCATTTTCAAGAACAAGCACTCCCCTTTAAAATCATTTGGGATCATATTTTCAAACAGTATCAGAAGAAAAATCTGCCCTTGTTTCGGGGTGTTCGACATTTATCCTTGTCGATATCAATGAGTATGATATCGTCGCCTATTCTTTTGATGCATTCCCAGGGAATAAGGTAGTCATCTTCCCTGCCAAACAACCCAAAAAACCTGCATGGACCCGGCACAACCAATGCCACTACCCTTCCGCATGAAATGTCAACTTCAAGATCATTCACATACCCTATTCTGCAGCCGTCTCTTACATTTATTACTTCACGGCATCTGAGTTCAGCAATACAGCACTGCATAAAAAGCGCCTCCATTCATTTGTAAACCATATGAACGGAGGGCTTGTATATATTCGATTTAATAAAACACCATCAAACCAATGCCTTTATAAGCTTCTCAGCAGCATCAGCAGTATACAGCGCTGCTTTTGTCATGGACATTTCAACGGTAACATCACCGCTGACAACAGACGCCGCAGCAGCCACGCCAAGAGACATCATGTCACATCCGCTGCTTTCAATGATCCCGGATATCAACGCGGTGCGCACTCCGAATTTTTTGGCTCTGGCAATAACTTTTTGCGGAGCTTTCCCGCTAAGTGAACTGGCATCCGTCTTACCCTCACCGGTAATGACCAGATCTGCGTCTTTTAACTTTTCGTCAAAGTCGTAAAGATCCATCAATGCCTCAGCTCCGGATGTGAACTTTGCGCCGCAGAACGCCATTAACGCAGCACCCATACCGCCGGCAGCACCGGCGCCGGGAATATCAGCTACATCAGCCTTCAGATCTCTCAGCAGCAGTTCAGCGTAGTTTTTCATGCCTTCATCTAGTATCTTCACCTGTTCGGCATTTGCTCCTTTTTGCGGACCATAGACGAAAGAAGCACCGTTAGGACCGCAAAGGGGATTATCAACATCGCACAAAACGATGAATTCAGCTTCCTTTATGCGTTCATCCATATGGGACGCATCAATGCGCTTTATTTTCCCCAGGTTTTCTCCGCTGCCGCTGAGCAATCGCCACTTGTCACCAATAAAGCAAGCTCCCAACGCCTGAGCCATACCGGTTCCACCATCGTTGGTGGCAGAGCCACCAATTCCAATATAGATTTTCCTGCTTCCCTTGTCCAGAGCGTCTTTTATGAGCTGACCGGTCCCATAACTGGAAGAACACATTACATTTCGTTCTTCTTCCGGAACCAGAGTAAGTCCGGAAGCCTGTGCCATCTCTATAAAAGCAGTTCCATCATTTGTGATGCAGTATTGCGCATCAACTTTATATCCCATTGGGTCGATAACAGGAACAGAAACAAGCTTTCCGCCAAGAATGCTGCAAACGGTTTCCGCAGTTCCTTCGCCGCCGTCTGCCATTGGCAGCTTTATGGTCTCAACATCAGGCACTGTTCTTTTTATTCCGGCTTCAATAGCTCCGGCTGCCATAGATGCAGACATGCTTCCTTTAAAAGAGTCCGGTGCAATTATTATTTTCATGGTTCAAATTCCTTAATTTTTATTTCTGACTTAATTTTAAAACTTTACATCCTCACTGTCAACTTACATATTTTTGCGAACTGTATTGATAGCGTTCTTCTCCAATCTGGAGACCTGCGCCTGACTGATGCCTACTTCTGAGGCAACCTCCATCTGTGTTTTACCATCATAAAACCTGAGGGCAAGTATCTGCTTTTCACGTTCTCCAAGGCATTTGATTGCTTCTTTAAGCGCAATCGATTCCAACCAGTGTTCATCAGTATTTTTTGTATCCCTGACCTGATCCATAACGGTTATTGGCTCTCCTCCGTCGGAATACACCGGTTCATAAAGGCTGACCGGATCCGCTATCGCATCAAGTGAAAATACAACATCTTCCCTTTTCAGCCCAAGTTCCTTTGCGATCTGGTCAACGGTAGGCTCTTTCTGATACTCGTTGATATACCGCTCCTTTACCTGCAATATCCTGTATGCATTGTCTCGCATTGAGCGGCTCACCCTGATTGCGCTGTTGTCCCTTAGATATCTGCGTATCTCGCCGATTATCATTGGTACACCGTATGTGGAAAATTTTACATCCAGGCTTGTATCAAAATTATCTATAGCTTTTATCAACCCCACACAACCTACCTGAAACAGGTCATCGGCATTTTCACCTCTGGAACTGAATTTCTGGATGACCGAAAGTACCAGTCTCAGGTTTCCTGATATCATTTTCTGTCTTGCTTCTTCGTCTCCGTCCTTTATTCTCAAGAGTAATTCCTTTATTTCGTCATTCTTCAAAACCTTGAGCTCCGACGTATTTACGCCGCATATCTCAACCTTAGTGCGCAAAATGACCCCTCCGGAAATAATCTTCTGGTATTATTTCCGAAGGGGTGAAAGATTATTAAATTTATTTGCTGGTCACATCGATCTGCGTTGCGGGAGAAGAAATATTGTTTTCACCCAGCAAAGCGCTTACAGCGTCAATGAGTTCATAATAAACATCCCAGTAATCCTCGCTCTTACACCAGACACGAAGCTGGAAGTTCACAGAGTTATCGGAGCATCCGGTAAGCAGAGCCTGAGCCTCAGGATCTTTGAAAACTTTATCATTGGCAGAGGCTGCCTTGAGCATAAGACTTCTTACCAAATCAACATCGGTACCAAAACCGCCTTTGAAGGTCAGATCAACTCGACGAAGGGGTTCAGAGGAATAGTTGGTAACATTGGTGTTCATAAGATTGCCGTTGGGAATTGTAATACGCTTGTTGTCCGGAGTAAGAAGTACAGTATAAACAACACTGATGGATTCAACAGTGCCTTCTTCACCAGCGGCAACAACATAGTCACCAACACGGAAGGGACGGAACAGCATAAGCATAATACCTCCCGCAAGGTTGCTCAATGCCCCCTGAAGAGAAAGACCGATAGCAACACCGGCAGAAGCCAGTACTGTAACCACTGAAGCCATAGGGATACCCATGATGCCGATAATTGTAATGACAAGCACCACATAGAGAGCAACGGAAATTGCGCTGTTAAGGAAACCTGCAACAGTGGGATCAAGCTTTTTAAAGCCGTTAAGCTTCAGCAGCGATTTTTTGATAAACTTGATAACGAACAGGCCAACGATGAGAGCAACGATGGCGCCGATAAGCTTACCGCCAACAGATGTACCCATAGCGATAAGTTCATTGAGAAGTTCCTGCATAAATTACATCATTCCTTTTCTTAGTCTGCCGCATAAAACGCATGGTGATATCGGATTAATATCCTTATCGAATAATAATAGTACCAAACCTAACAGGTGCATTTCAAGGGCTATTTGCTGAACTTTGACATTTACCGTTAATTTCCTCTTTCAACTTGTCACCCGATTCGATTTTCATGGTATATGATGGCGCTCTTGTTCCAATAGAACCTACCACAAGATGCTCATCCGGATCTTTTCCCTGAATAATAACCTGTGTATTGTAATAGTTTCCGTTTTTTGTACCGCTCGGAGGACCTGCTGACCAATCACGGGTAACGGTAAAATTCATTTTGTAATTTCTGCTTGTGGCTCGGACTATCATGCCAATTGTTGCAATAAGCATTACAAATAGGTACCATGCACCCTCGTATGAGATCAGTTCTTTCAGTCCACTGAGCGTGATGGTATCGACTTTTCCTTCAATTTTTGTAACGTAATAATACACGTCTCCTCCAAGCACAAGCTCTGTCGATAAAATTCCGCTGTAATGTCCATCATTAACGCTTTCTTCCCAAACAGGAAGTTGCAGTTCATTAAGCATATTGCTCAGTTCGACAGCATCCTCAGTTATGGCTTTACTGTATGTAGCTCGCGCGAACTCTCTGGAGTATTCGCCCTCATCTCCGTCAAAGAAAACCTTACCATCACCCATCTCAATTCGGGACGGAACTATGATGCTTCCGTTCAGTGTTCCGTAAACAACTCCGAAAACCTCAGTATCAGGCTCGTTACCTACACCCCATGAACGATGAGTTTTCCAGTATTCATCAGACCAGAACTCGAGCAGTTCATCAGGAGTCATTACCGATAGCAAATCAATATAGAAAACATGGTTCTTGTAGTCATCATAGCTGAATTCAGAAATACGTATATACCTGCCCTGAATATAGATTTCTTCACAGTTTTCATTAGTAAGCAGAGAATTACCCTGAATATCTTTTATCAATTCAAGCATGGAACTGTCAGAAATTCCTCTTTTGCCATATGTACTTTCGATGTTTTGTGCAAAAAACTCATGGTCGGATCTCATGCTTTTTATGCTGTCATGTCTGTAAAAAGCCACCAAAACAACAGTTGTCAGCACAAAGCACACCAAATACACCAAAACAGGATATAGTTTTTTGATAAACCGGAACTTATACCACTTCTGGAATCTGAGATATGCCTGTGCTCTTTCCTCAGGTGTTTCAACGTCGAATCTGCCGAAGTTGGGATTGGCGTCACGTTTGGGCAACGGAAGATCCTGAGCAAGATAATTCATCTGACCAGCCAGAGAAAAGGCGTCAAAGTCTTCACCCTGTTTTACGCTCTCGGCGCATCTAAGTATGCTTTCAAGCTCTACCTTCTGCTCCGTCAAACGTTTCTTGTAGTTTTCAAATATTCCGGCGGTGCTTTCCGGTCTGTTCATCATCTCAGATATCTCATCAATGGAAAACAACGACTTTCTCAAAGCCGCCACAGCCTTCAATCGCACGATATCATCATCGGAATACTCACGGCACTTTCTGCCGTTTATAATCTCGGTTTCAGGTGCAATAAGCCCGCGTTCTTCATAATAGCGGACTGTCTTGGCAGTAAGTCCTGTTATTTGTGTTACCTCTTTGATTTTCACGGAAAACACCTCCCTTATAGGGATATATTAAACTGTTACCTTAGGTAACTGTCAAGAAGAAATAACTAAAAAATCCCGGCACAGGCAAGGCTGTGCCGGGAAAACTATTCAATTAGAATTCACAGGCGGGAGTATAGTCACAAACCTGACAGTACCATGCCAGCAGACCTTCAGGATCGTCATCCTCACAATGTCCGCCATCCCAAATGATACGGGCATTAACATCCTTACCCTTGTTTTCAAGAGCGGTAGCAAGGTTCAGAACAGTGGGAACAGAAGTGGCACCGTCAACACCACCGTGACGGATCCACCAATAGTTGGCAGTACCGGGATTGCCGCCAAGAACATGCCACATGGGGTTGAAGATATCACAGATATGCTTCAGCTCAGCATCAACAGCAGCCTTGGGATCACCGGTAGCCTTCCGGTGAGCAAAGTCTGTAAAGTGACGGGCAGCTTCTGTTGCGCTGCCAAACACGAGAGTTTCAGCATTGTTCAGTGGGAATTCATCGAATGCGGGCAGATCCTTTTCACGACCGGCGTGGGTCGCAAAATCGGCAAACGAGAATTTATAACCGTCGCCCTCAGCCTTGATCCATGGATTCTTGGCAAGGTAATCAGCCTTCTCAGCATCAGACTTCTTATCCATAAAGCGCTTGCACTCAGCGTAGAGATATTCTTCAAGCATATAATCTGCGAGATTATCAGTAGTGAGCTTACCCCAATCGCCATGACCAACAAGGTCACAGGATGCAAGATAATCTGTATAAATGGCTTTCAGCTCGGCACTCATAGTCTGATCCACAAGAGCAGGCTCCTGATTGCCGAAGGGACCACCGGAATAAAGTACATGACCCCATTCATATTCATATGCGCAGTCGCCATTATCAAGGTTCATAACAGGGCTGAATGAAGCAGAAGCATAGATCTTATCAGAAGTCTCAGCAGCGCCGATCTCCTTGAGATATGCATCATACTCAGGGCTGTCACCGGAAGCAGCAAGCAGGCAGCTAAGTCCACCGCCGGCACTGCCGCCATGGGTCACGATAAGATCCATATTTCCGGGAATGAGACCTGCGTTATAGCGCAGATAACGGATAGCCGCCTTAAGGTCGACAGCAGCAGCAGGTGCCTTACCGTAATACTTACCGTTGACTGCACGAGGATCTCCGTCAGGCCATTCGCAGTTTCTGCCACGGCAGCCAGGATTAACGCAGACAAATCCCATGGCAAGTGCCAGATTTGCAACATAGTCGGGACCTTTTCCGCCACCGGGTCCTCCGGGCATTCCGCCGGGTCCTCCGGGCATTCCGCCAGGACCTCCGGGCATTCCGCCGGGTCCTCCGGGCATTCCGCCGGGTCCTCCGGGCATTCCTCCAAGACCTCCGGGCATTCCGGCGGGTCCTTTTCCATGGGGATCATCATGACCGAACATGGAATGATTGCCCTTATTGGCAGAAGCGGTATAACCAGCAACATTTACAGCAAAGAGGATCGGAGAGTTAGTAGTATCTATAGCTTTCCCATCAACTGATACAGGAACCTTGATATCCAAACTTTCGTAATCATCATCCACAGGATTTTCACAGTAGCAAATACTCTTGTATTCTTTATAAGCTACTTTCTTCCCTTCAACTTCCACTTCATTCATAGTGAAAGCAGCAGGGTCAAAACGCAGTTTGTCAGACATTAAGTCGTCTTCCTTTCTTTTCAGTATTATGATTTATATTATAAGGTAATACGTGCCCACAGGCAATTCCAATTTGTAATTGATCGTTTCCAAAACAAAATAGCAAAAGGAAAGATGCATCAACATCTTTCCTCTTGAGGTTTGTTTCCATAAACTTTACCCATTATAAACTGAGTAACGCCTACCCAAACAGTGGAAGAAACAGCAGAAACGCAAATTGAAAACAGTAAGGTCTGCATAAACGCGGCCAGAAAATACGGAACAGGACCGATAGCCATA
>CAZIPP010000072.1:0-7481 GCA_964541215.1 uncultured Oscillospiraceae bacterium | reverse complement strand
ATCATGGATTTGCGAAGCAAATACGCATCATTGGCAGCTGCGGAAATCCCTTTCCTCAACTGCCTTAATTGTCAGGTCTTTTTGTTGAGCATAGAAAAAACACCTCGGAAAACCGAGGTGTTTTTATTATCAAGGATTAGTCTTCGTTGATGCCGATAACAACGCCGGAACCAACAGTACGGCCACCTTCACGGATAGCGAAGCGGAGACCATTTTCGATAGCGATGGGGGTGATCAGTTCAACGTCCATGTCGATGTTGTCGCCGGGCATGCACATCTCAACGCCTTCGGGAAGGGAGATGATACCGGTAACGTCGGTGGTACGGAAGTAGAACTGGGGACGATAGTTGTTGAAGAAGGGAGTATGACGGCCGCCTTCTTCCTTGGACAGAACGTAAACCTGACCCTTGAACTTGGTGTGGGGGTTGATGCTCTTGGGCTTAGCAATAACCTGACCACGTTCGATCTCGGTCTTAGCAACGCCGCGGAGCAGAGCGCCGATGTTGTCGCCAGCTTCAGCGTAATCGAGCAGCTTACGGAACATTTCGATGTCGGTAACGACAGTCTTGCGGCTTTCTTCAGCCAGACCAACGATTTCGACTTCTTCGTTCTTCTTGATGGTGCCTCTCTCAACTCTACCGGTAGCAACAGTACCACGACCGGAGATGGTGAAGACGTCTTCAACGGGCATCAGGAAGGGCAGGTCAGCCTTACGGTCGGGAGTAGCAATGTAGCTGTCAACAGCGTCCATCAGTTCCTTGATGCAAGCGAAAGCGGGATCATTAATGTCGCCGGATTCACAGGTCAGAGCTTCAACAGCGGAACCCTTGATGATGGGAATATCATCGCCGGGGAATTCGTAGTAGGACAGAGTCTCACGGACTTCCATCTCAACCAGTTCGAGCAGTTCTTCGTCGTCAACCAGGTCGCACTTGTTAAGGAAAACAACGATGTAGGGAACGCCGACCTGACGGGCAAGCAGGATGTGCTCCTTGGTCTGAGCCATGGGACCGTCGGTAGCAGCGATAACGAGGATAGCACCGTCCATCTGAGCAGCGCCGGTGATCATGTTCTTGATGTAGTCAGCGTGACCCGGGCAGTCAACGTGAGCATAGTGACGAGAGTCAGTCTGATACTCAACGTGAGCAGTGTTGATGGTGATACCGCGTTCTCTCTCTTCGGGAGCCTTGTCTATGCTGGAGTAGTCTTCGTACTGAGCCTGGCCCTTCAGAGCAAGGTACTTGGTGATGGCAGCAGTAAGAGTGGTCTTGCCGTGGTCAACGTGGCCGATAGTGCCGATGTTTACATGAGGTTTGGATCTCTCAAATTTAGCCTTTCCCATTGTGGAAAATCCTCCTTAGAATATTTAGATAGATCGTTACTATATTACTACAGTTTGTTTGAGCTTGCAAGAGTAATTTATCGGTTGGAGCGACCGGCGCTTTCACTGATAATTTTTTCCTGCATAGCTTTGGGAAGCTCAACATAATGGCTGGGTTCCATGGAGTACTGTCCACGACCCTGTGTCTTGCTTCGCAGATCGGTAGCATAACCAAACATCTCGGAAAGAGGTACGTTGGCATCTACCTGAGCAGTACCGTTGCGGGATTCCATACCGAGGATGCTGCCGCGGCGAGCGCTGATGTCGCCGATAACGTCGCCCATATAATCTTCGGGCACGATGACAGAAACCTTCATAATGGGTTCCAAAACAACGGGGTCTGCCTTACGGCATGCTTCCTTGAAAGCCATAGAACCGGCGATCTTAAAGGCCATCTCAGAAGAGTCGACCTCGTGATAAGAACCGTCATAAAGGGTAACCTTTACGTCTACAACGGGATAGCCGCCGAGGATACCGGCTTCCATTGCGCCCTGGATACCTGCGTCAACAGCAGGAATGTATTCCTTGGGAATAACGCCGCCGGTGATCTTATTGATGAACTCATAACCCTTGCCGGATTCATTGGGTTCAACAATGATTTTGACGTGACCGTACTGACCTTTACCGCCGGACTGACGTGAATATTTGTTATCCACGTTAGCTTCCTTGCGGATGGTTTCTCTGTAAGCAACCTGAGGCTTACCTACATTGGCCTCTACCTTGAACTCCCGCAGAAGTCTGTCTACGATGATTTCAAGGTGAAGCTCACCCATACCGGCAATGATGGTCTGACCAGTATCTTCGTCAGTGTAAGTCTTGAAGGTGGGGTCTTCCTCAGCAAGCTTTGCAAGCGCGATACCCATCTTTTCCTGACCGGCTTTGGTCTTGGGCTCGATGGCAACACGAATAACAGGCTCGGGGAATTCCATGGATTCAAGAACTATGGGAGCTTTGTCATCACAGAGAGTGTCACCGGTAGTGGTGTTCTTAAGGCTGACAACTGCGGCTATATCGCCGGAGTATACACAGTCAATATCTTCTCTGTGGTTAGCATGCATCTGAACTATACGTCCAAGACGTTCACGCTGGTTTTTGTTGGCGTTGAGGACAGTTTTACCTGCCTCGATACTGCCGGAATAGACCCTGAAGAATGCCAGCTTACCGACAAAGGGGTCTGTTGCGATCTTAAAGGCAAGAGCTGCAAAGGGCTCGTCATCGGAAGAAGGTCTTTCCTCCTCCTCACCGGTCTTGGGATTGATGCCCTTAACGGCTTCAATATCAAGGGGTGAAGGCATATATTCGACGATGCCATCCAAAAGTTCCTGAACACCCTTATTTTTATAAGAAGTGCCGCAGAAAACAGGGATCATCTTAACTGCCAGAGTGCCTCTTCTGATCGCTTTTCTGATGTTGTCAGCGGGGATTTCCTCGCCTTCAAGGAACATCATCATAATATCATCATCGAACTCGGAGACGGAATCGATAAGCTTTTCACGATATTCGGCAGCGAGATCTGCCATATCATCAGGAATCTCTTCGATTCTCATGTCTTTACCAAGGTCGTCATAAAATACTTTGGCTTTCATCTCGATCAGGTCAACTACACCCTTAAAGGTATCCTCAGAGCCAATAGGCAGCTGAACGGGTACGGGGTTGCATTTGAGTCTGTCGGACATCATATCCAAAACATTATAGAAATTTGCACCCATGATATCCATCTTATTGACGTATACCATACGGGGTACGTTGTACTTATCCGCCTGTCTCCAGACGGTTTCAGTCTGAGGCTCAACGCCGCCCTTTGCGCACAGGACAGTGACGGAACCATCGAGCACTCGAAGAGAACGCTCGACCTCAACCGTGAAGTCAACGTGACCCGGAGTATCTATAATGTTGATCCGGTGATCTTTCCAAAAGCAGGTGGTGGCAGCAGAAGTAATCGTAATGCCGCGCTCCTGCTCCTGTTCCATCCAGTCCATTGTAGCTGCACCTTCGTGGGTCTCACCCAACTTATAGGTACGACCGGTATAAAACAGGATTCGCTCAGTGGTGGTGGTTTTACCGGCGTCGATATGAGCCATGATGCCAATGTTGCGGGTCATATCAAGTGAATACTGCCTGGGCATATTTCTTCTCCTTTGCTGTTCGGCGTATTATACGTGAGCCGGAATTACCAACGGTAGTGGCTGAACGCCTTGTTGGATTCTGCCATCTTGTGCATATCCTCACGACGCTTAACAGAACTACCGGTATTGTTGCAGGCATCCATGATTTCGCCTGCCAGTCTTTCCTTCATGGTCTTCTCGCTTCTGTTGCGGGAATACATGGTGAGCCAACGCAGGCCGAGAGTCTGACGTCTTGCAGGTCTGACCTCGATAGGTACCTGATAGGTGGCACCGCCGACGCGGCGAGCCTTGACTTCGAGGACAGGCATGATGTTTTCCATAGCCTGCTGGAAAGCTTCCAGACCGCTCTTACCGGTCTTCTGCTCGATGATTTCAAAGGCTCCGTACACGACCTTCTGAGCAACACCCTTCTTACCATCGAGCATGACACTGTTGATCAGCTTGGTAACAAGAACGGAATTGTACATAGGATCGGGCAAAATTTCTCTTTTGGGAACATTACCTCTTCTGGGCACTTTACTTCCCTCCTTCACATTATGATTTCATAGGTACTCGAAAGCATGCCCGCTTTCGTTGTGCCCGGTCTGATATACTGTCAGTTCAAGCAATGTTCCGACATATATATAAACTCGGGCAAGTGCGAGTAAAATTACTTTTTCTTGGAAGCCTTGGGCTTCTTAGCACCGTACTTACTGCGGCTCTGCATACGTCCGTTAACGCCCTGAGTATCGAGGGTGCCGCGGATGATGTGGTATCTTACACCAGGAAGGTCCTTAACACGACCGCCTCTGATCAGAACGACAGAGTGCTCCTGCAGGTTATGACCTACACCGGGGATGTAAGCAGACACTTCGTAACCGTTGGTAAGACGTACACGAGCGATCTTACGCAGTGCGGAGTTCGGCTTCTTAGGAGTAGAAGTACGAACAACGGTGCAAACGCCTCTCTTCTGGGGAGAAGACTGATCGGTAGCTACGTTCTTGATGGTGTTCAGACCCTTCTGCAGAGCAGGAGCGGTGGACTTGTAAGTAGCCTGCTGTCTTCCCTTTCTGACAAGCTGGTTAAATGTCGGCATGGTTTTCCTCCTTTCCCGAAACATATATATTATCCCGAAATATGACTGACATATTCCGCAATAAACGAATTATTCGATCTGGGCTGCACATGCAGCTCCGACTTCGATCCCACAGGCATTGCCAAGCTCAGCCATGGTGGGAACATTAACAAGCTCAACTCCATTTTCGGAGCAAAGGTCAATGATGGGGCGAATAACACGCATCTCTGCATCATCGGCAACAAAAACCCTGACGGCAACATTGTCTTTCAGTACTTTTTTAGTCTGCTTTACGCCAACGACCTTTTTGCTCTGACTCAGTTTTGAAAGCATGTAATCCACCTCCAAACAGTTAGATTACAGGTAGATTTCCTTAAAATTTACCTGCTCGCACGAAAATATATTTTATCAGAAAGGTTCCATTTCGTCAACAGATATTTTGAATATTTGTTTTGTTAAAATGCATAAAATAAGTCGAAATTTAAGGGCCGGAGCAAACACATTTGTGTAAGCTCCGGCCTCAGTGTATCAGTCGCCTTCTTCGTCGATCATTTCTCGGGTAACAATGGAGGCAGGAGTTACGCCTTCTTCGTATTCCCTGTAGACTTCAAGACCGGAACCGGCAGGAATAAGCTTGCCGATAATTACGTTCTCTTTCAGACCGACCAGATGGTCTACCTTGCCCTTGATGGCAGCTTCGGTAAGAACCTTGGTGGTTTCCTGGAAGGACGCAGCAGACAGGAAGGATTCAGTTGCCAGAGATGCCTTGGTGATGCCCATAAGCAGCAGCGAGCAGGTAGCCAGCTTAAGGTCTTCCTCGCCGGCATCTATGCGAGCCTGGACAGCTGCATTGGCATCTTCAAATTCAAAGACATCAACGGTGGCACCGGTAAGCAGAGTGGTGTCCCCTGCCTCTTCAACCTTGACCTTGCGCATCATCTGACGAACAATAACTTCGATGTGCTTGTCGTTGATATCAACGCCCTGCTGACGGTAAACTGCCTGAACTTCCTGAATAAGATAATTCTGGACAGCTTCAACGCCGCTTATACGCAGAATATCGTGGGGAGACAGAGAACCGTCGGTGATACGGTCACCCTGATTGACGTAGGCACCGTGAGAAACTCTCAGACCGGTGCTGTGAGCTACCTGATACTGCTTTACTTCGCCGTCATCAGCAGTAACAGTGATGGTACGAAGAGAAGTACGATGGCTGTCATCGATGGTGACCTTACCGCTGATCTCAGCAAGCTGAGCCATCTTCTTGGGCTTTCTGGCTTCGAACAGCTCTTCAACTCGGGGAAGACCCTGTGTGATGTCGTCACCGGCAACGCCGCCGGTATGGAAGGTACGCATGGTAAGCTGGGTACCGGGTTCGCCGATGGACTGGGCAGCAATGATACCTACTGCTTCGCCAAGGTTGACTTCTTCGCTGGTGGCAAGGTTCATGCCATAGCAGCGTGCGCAGACACCGCTTCTTGCTTTACAGCCAAGGACGGTACGGATCTTTACGCTGTGAATACCATGCTCTTCAAGCATGGGTGCATCGTCAGGCTGCATCAGCTGATATTTGGAGATGAGAACTTCACCGGTAATGGGGCTTACAATATCATCAACAGGATAACGACCTCTTATACGGTTTCCATAGGTATCGATGATCTGCCCCTTTTCGATGACAGCACCAACAGTGATGCCTTCTTCGCTTCCGCAGTCTTTTTCACGGATAATAACTTCCTGAGAAACATCAACCAGACGACGGGTCAGATAACCGGAGTCAGCGGTACGCAGAGCGGTATCGGCCAGACCCTTTCTGGCGCCTCTGGAAGAGATAAAGTATTCCAGAACAGACAGACCTTCACGGAAGTTGGACTTAATGGGAATTTCAATGGTGCGACCGGAAGTATCTGCCATCAGACCACGCATACCTGCCAGCTGACGGATCTGAGCCATGCTGCCTCGGGCACCGGAGTCAGCCATCATAAAGATTGGGTTGAATCGGTCGAGGTTAGCCTGCAGCGCTGCGGTTACATCGTCAGTGGTGTTGGTCCATTCATTGATTACAAGACGATAACGTTCATCATTAGTGATGAAGCCTCTCTTGTACTGACGGTCTATCTTAATGATCTTCTGTTCAGTATCGGCAATCAGCTGTTTCTTGGCCTCAGGAACTGTCATGTCGTGGATGGAAACGGTGATAGCGCCCTTGGTGGAGTATTTATATCCCAAAGACTTGATGTTATCGAGAACTTCGGTAGAAATGGTGAAACCGTGTTTACGAATGCATCTGTCAATAATGTCAGACAGTTTCTTCTTTCCGGTATTGAAAGCAATTTCAAGGTCAAACTGCTTTTCAGGATCGTTTCTGTCAACAAAGCCAAGATCCTGAGGAATAGGCTCGTTGAAGATAAGACGACCAACGGTAGCATCAATGATCTTGCTCTTCCTGACACCATCAATGACCATTTCTCTGCGGACACGGATGGGAGCATGGATACCAACAATACCCTGTTCGTAAGCCATAATGACTTCATCGGCACTGGAGAACACCTTGCCTGCGCCGGGTTCATCTTCCTTGACGATGGTCAGGTAGTAAGCGCCAAGGATCATATCCTGAGTAGGAACAGTAACAGGCTGACCGTCCTGAGGACGAAGCAGGTTGTTTGCAGAAAGCATAAGCACACGAGCTTCAGCCTGAGCTTCAGCAGAAAGAGGTACGTGAACAGCCATCTGGTCGCCGTCAAAGTCAGCATTGTAAGCAGTACAAACCAGAGGATGCAGCTTCAGAGCACGACCTTCAACAAGGATAGGTTCAAAAGCCTGGATACCCAGACGGTGCAGGGTAGGTGCACGGTTGAGCAGAACAGGATGTTCAGTGATGATCTCATCCAGAGCATCCCAAACCTCAGTCTTGCCCTTATCT